>JBCCKK010000035.1:0-16528 GCA_039027395.1 Verrucomicrobiota bacterium
AATCCACTTTTCATTGCCTCGAGCCCGAATTTGGCAAACGGTTCTGGCCAGACGTAAGGAACAACCAGAACCGTTGCAAATATGTAGTAACCTTGTAGCTCACGCTGCGGAATAAAACCGGCAAAACGAACCTTATCCGCAACTTGCAGCTCGTCGCACAGCTGTTGGCATCTACTTTGATGGCTACCTTCACCTAAAACAACACATTCAAATGGCTCCTTCATTTGGGACAATGCCTTAACTAGAAGGTCAACTCCTTTTCCTCGAATAATCTGACCGGCAAATATGATCAAATTTCGATCTGAGTACGTGCTATTGACGGGCTCTACTTCACGCGGAACCGGAGGGAAAATATGAATTTTTTCTTCAGAAAATCCGTTAATGAGTAGCTCATTTTGCATGTAATCAGTCACAACAAACTGTGCGTCCATTTGTCGACATAGAGAGATTTCTTTAAGTTTTTCACTGTAACTCTGTAATTCTACTGGCGGAAACTTACCTCGATTTATTTTCAACATTGCTAGGCATGGAAAGACACAGTGCAACCCAGCGGGCTTCCGACAGATCTCTCGGCTCACTGGAAAATATTTGTAACCCCTTAAGCAGTAAGACTCATGGTCGTGAACCATTCTCGCCATTGGAATATCACACTTGACCCAGTTTTCGAGTGTAGGCAAATGACTCCACTTGTGAGTGTAGACAACATTTGGCTGAAATTTGTCAATAATCTCGCTTGGCTCTGCCTGATCGTAATAAAAGATATTATCTCGGAAAAGCGCCTTCCACTTCTCGGTATTCTTCCCCGTCTCTTTTTGGGTCACTAGACCCACCTCAACCCCACGTTTACTAAACTCCGTTGCCGTGATTAGGACATTGGCCTCAGCCCCGCCTAAACTTCCTAATGCTTCATGCAAATATAGCAGTTTCATAGGAAATCGTGTTAGATTGTTAGAATATGTTTGAACCTTCAGACCGACAAGATATAAAAATATTTTATGAGCGATTTGCTAAATTCTTCCCTTAAAGAAAACGTCCTTAAACTAGCGTTCAAAATTTCCCGACTTGATGCGTCTTGCGCTCGGGACTTGAAGGCAGAATTCACGGAAATCTGGAAAGATGGTATTCAATCTGTGGAAATCGACTTTTCAAAAGTTGAATTCATTGACAGCTCAGGAATCGGTGCCCTCCTAAGTGTTCACAAGAAATTGGATCCCAACCAGGGCGGTGTGCTTTTACTAAATGTCCAAAGCCAAGTTCAGGCAGTGATTGAGCTCCTGAGATTACATCGCATTTTTGAAATCCGAAACTAACAGCTCATTTAAGTTTTTTGTCGAGCCAGCGCCTTCTTTACAGAAGGTGTTAGAGGATTTTCTCGAAAAACTTTCTGACTCACTCAGACAACTAGGGGCTTCAAAGGACGAGGTCTTTTTGATTCTTGCTGGAGGCTACGGCCGCGGTGAAGGAGGAGTCTTTTTTTCTACACCGGAGTCGGAGCCCCAGCTGTACAATGACCTTGAGTTTTATCTGTTTACAAAAGAATCGCGACTTCCCCAAAATCTGAATCAATGGATGCATGATTGGGCTGAGAAAGGGGAGGCATACACCGGAATCGAAGTCGAATTCAAGTGGATGCCCATTAGTCGATTAGTGCGCGAAGGCACAACCATGTTTACCTACGATCTCCTTTCAGCGCATGTTCTTGTTTTCGGAGAATCAAATTGGACCGAGGCTTTGCCACAGGAACTCTTTGATTCCACTCAAATTCCTCTGCGGGAAGCTGTCCGATTGCTGTTCAATCGAGGCAGCACGCACTTTTTTGCTCGCTTTGCCCTGCAAAACGATACGGACCGCTCGAATTCCGGGTATGTTGAGCGACTCCAAGGCAAAATCAAACTTGCTCTTGGCGACTCGGTTCTTTCCGCTCATCAAAGATATCACTTTTCCTGTAGAGAGCGAAATAGTCGTTTGCGAGACCTCGATTGCCATGATGTGCCTAAAGACTTCGATCAGATTAGGGAATGGCATCAGATAGGAGTGGAATTTAAACTGAAACCCAGTTATCCGAAGTGGGATAGAGACCAGACACTCAGGCATCACGAAGATCTACGTCAAGTCTGGGAGCGAACATTCTTATGGCTCGAGTCTCGAAGATTGGAGCAACACTTCGGATCGCTTCATGAGTATTCCAATACTCGACGAAACCTTTCGCCCGACACACCGTTATTGAAGTCTCTTGTTCTCCGTTTGCGAGATCGTCTCGTCAGAAAAGCTCACCTTGCAAATATGGCTGAATACCCGAGAGCAGCATTGCAGCGGGTCCTTGCTGTTCTCCAACAAAAACAGCTCGAAGAGCGTGATTGGAGCCAGGCAGCTCGGATTTTGGCCCTGGAAACAACAAATCCCAGTGAGATTCACGATGCGTACCGGATGTGGTGGCTTCGATACAACTAGAAAGCATTTACTCCGCGATGATTTCCATTGGTATTCTTGCTTGGAACGAAGAGGCATCGATTGGAGCAACACTCCATAGCCTTTTTGAACAGTCGTTACTTACGCAGAGCTCGGAATCAAAAATTGAAGTCATTGTCGTTGCCAACGGGTGTTCCGACCAGACAGCAGATGTGGCTCGAGATACGTTTGCCCAACAAAAGAAATCGGACTGGGTTTCTGGAAGCGTTTTAGAGCTGAGCGAACCGGGCAAAATTAACGCCTGGAACTGCTTTATTCACGAAGAGAGCAGCCTAGATACCGATATTTTTATCCTTCTTGATGCCGATATTAAACTTCTCGGTGAATCTACCCTTTTAAATATGGTTCAAGTACTGCGGGAAAATCCAGATGTCTTAGTTGCTACGGACGAACCGATTAAGCACATCACTCAGAAAGAGAATCTTTCACCTGGCGAATACGTTTCACTCGCCATTTCCAAGATGACCAAAGCCGCTCCTGGACAACTTTCTGGACAACTTTATGCGGCTCGTGCATCTGCACTACGCCGAGCCGTTATGCCCAAAGGCTTGATCGTCGAAGATGGCTTTCTTAAACAATTTTTGTGCACGAACGGATTCACTGAACCTCTTAATCAAAATCGGATTCGGAGAGCTCCTGAAGCCGCCCACCTTTTTGAAGCCTACCTCAAAGTCACAGATGTCCTACCGAATCAAAAGAGACAGGCTATGGGGCACACCATTTTTACCTATCTGAAGGACTTTCTGAATCAACAAGCAGACGAAGGACTCTCAGCCGAAGCCGTTCTCCGGGAACGTTCGAACTCGGATCCCGATTGGTTTAGGAAGGAGATTCAACGCCGGGTTCACTTCGGCTGATTTTGGGTAATGCATCCAGGCGCTTTAACCGTACGATGGAGGCGGCTTGTCCATATTCCGGGACTAAAGCGAATTTTGTTTGTTCCCATTGTTTTTCTAGGTTGGTGCGTCGATCTGATCTCGATAATTTGGGCCAACCAATCACTAAAGCACGGCCAATTGAACGGCGTTTGGAAGGACACCAAGACTCAGACATTCACCGGATAACCTGGCACTCAGAAGGGAAAGAGGTCTTGAAAATGTAAGTCCTCAAAAAAGTTGAGCCCCAAAACAGTTTTCAAAAAATAAAGAAAAACGAGCACAAGTGACCCGAGCACTAAAGAAGTCACTGCCGTAACGAAGATGGCGAGGAGCAATACAGGTAATCGCTCATAGACTAGAGTAATTGCTTCATAAAAACTTTTTTTGAGCGGTGAAAACTCAGTGTTCTTATACTGTGGAATGAGCTCTTCTGCCATATCTAGGACTGCTCTTGGTTGAAATGGTTTTTCTAAAACGCGAATGATGTTTGCGTTGTTCAATGCATAGATCAACATGTCTTTATCGATTGTTGAACTCATTAAGATCCGTTTTAACTTGGGAAATCGATTTTTAATTCGAGCCATAAACATCAATCCCGTTTCATCTTGAAGAGAGTCTTCACACACGAGAATTTCAAAGTTTCCTCTTTTCAACAACATTTCTGCTTCCAAAGCATTACTAACAGCTGCAACCGAAAAACGAGGCGAGAGCTCGGCAGTTAGTGACAATCTAACGGTTTGATCATCATCCAGAACAAGTATCCCAGAAGGCTTTCCCATACACATCTCCTTTGTTAGAAGACAGAATATCACAGAGTCGCTAGGGGTCTATATGACACCCCTAGATTTCCGCAAATTATTCGCCTTTGGATGGACTGTTTTCAACCGCTAAACATGGCGAAAACTAAAACACTCTAAATAAGCATTTCTAATATAGAGTGTTTATAATTCGGTAATCTGCTAATCAGTTTTTGCTTTCCTCATTTTGTTTGTTAACCTGGAAATCATGAAACCAAAATTCTATAACAAAGTTTGTGCGGGCATTTGTTTGGCGATCGTGGTTCTTGTATCCTCTCACTCAACATTAGCTCAATCCACGTTGGTCACCGTCACCGAAAATCCAGACCAAGTTAACTCATCACTTTCCAATACGGACGTCTTCACGTTTGATAATTTAAGTCTTGGCTACAATAATAACGTTCGTTGGAATAACGTTGGCACGTTTGACCAACTCTACGTTCTTCGACCTAGTCAGTGGGGAGGTGCCCCTGATGCCTCCAGCCCCAATGGAACGAACTATTCCGTCCAAGGGGTTGGAAAACTGGCAAAAACGACCCTTTCTCTAGACACTCCAAGTTCCTACTTTGGTCTCTGGTGGTCTGCCGGTGATAGCAGCAACTTACTCCGCTTCTACAACAGCGACACGTTGCTTGCTGAATTTAGAACAAATACACTGACGGGGCTTTTACCTAAAGACTACTATGGAAATCCAATCAATCGAAAGAAAGCCTCTCACGAGCCGTTTGCTTTCGTTAATTTTTATGGAGATGAGGAAACCCAATGGGATCGAATTGAGTTTACGAATGCGACGCGCTCTGGGTTCGAATCCGATAACTACACCTCTCGTGTTTACACGTATGATCCAAACACAGATGGTGAAGCGAATGTAGGGAATGTTGTTGCTGAGGTATCCGGCAATGAAACAACCGAAGTTTCTGAAGTTCCTACCGATTGGTCTTGGGGTTCTGGCGGAGCCGCCCCTGGCGCTCCTGCTCCACCGGTCTTTCTTGCGGCAGCTTTCGCGGTTGTTGTGTTCTTGAAAAATAAATTCAAACGAGATCAAAAGAACTAGAAACCCAAATTTATGAATGTGCCGAATAAGAATTCACAGTCACATTCACCGCACACGATAACGGGTGTTTTATCACTCGTTATTGTGTTTTGGTTGGCTTCGCTTCAGTCCGTTGTATCTCTCTTTAGTTCACTTAGCCAGCCACTTGTTCTGGGGCTTCTCCGCTTGACTTCGTCGGGAGTCTCGATCAATCAGGACGTCATCTACTACGGCTCTGTAGAAGTGCCCTGGACGAGAGACTGTGCCGGCATGAATCTACTTTTGGTTCTGCTTGCGATCACCGTGTGGATGAATCGCCACGAGTCTTCTCGAATTCGCTTTTGGACCAAATTGGCACTTATGATTCCGGCTGCAGTTGTGGCGAATACGGCCCGCGTTCTGACTTTGATTGCCTATCGATTATGGATGTATCCAACGATCGAATCACCCCAACTCCACTATTTCTTTGGGTTCCTCTGGCTAGTCCCCGTCTCAATGCTAGCGATTCCAAAATCCAATCGTTCTCGATTTGGCATGTCGCTGGAACTATTTCATACTGCTACAGTTATCAGTCTGCTAACCCCACTTATGAATACGCGGGGCGGATGGGGATTAGCTGCAGCTGTCATTCTTGGGTTAGCAAACTGTAGATTTCCGGTGTCCTTTTCAAAAACTCGCATTCTTTTTCTCTACCTATGGCTATTGGTAGCATTCCCAATTGCCTGGGTTGGAATTGAATCGCTTTGGCTTCCCTGGGTTATGATTTGTCCACTTGTTGCCAATGCAACGTGGCTTAAAAGCTCTGCAGGATTCTTAGTCACACTTGCCTCCTGCCCGATTGTTCATCTGACCCCTGTGGGGCAAGCCGTTGCTTGGCTAATCATTGCATTTGCGGTTTGGAACTATTTTTCGGATGCTTTCGCTCATAAGGTGTCCGAAGAAAACGCCAGGCTGGACGCCTCCACAAATCAAGCCTTCCTGGGGGCTCCTGCTCTGGCTTTCCTTCTTCCATTTTTGGCTTCCGTTATCTTCACCGCAAATCAATCAGATGCAGAGCCTCCATCGACCCTGGAAAGCCGAACAATTAAAGGAATGGGGTATGAACTTCGTTTACCCAACCAACCATCAGGACTATCTCTGCTCTGGTACACTCCACAAGGTTCGGATCGCCATCATGCTCTGGAAACCTGCCTTCAGTATCGAGGAATCAAACTAGAAAAAACAGCATACCAGAGTGTTCAAACCGACGGCGAACATTGGTTCCGAGAGTTCTTTCTCGTAGAAGGAGAGTTGATCGATACCCACCTAGAATATCTAAAACGAACACTCGGATTTCGCAGATCTCCAGGAGTACACCTCATCGTCGTATCACCGAAGCGCTTGCTCTCACCTACACAGTTTGATCTTGCTGCAAATTTGGTAACCGGTGAACTTATGGACGAGCTGGAGCCGTAACCTTCCCTTCATTTCGCAGGTCCAATTCATTTTTCATAATTCCGAAAATCTGTTCAATCCGCACAAGATCGTGAGAAAGGACACGATTCGAGCTAATTGCCGCAGCAGAATCGGGAGATGAAGGGTGAAAACCGTGCATACCCGCGATTCTTTTTGCCCCCATGTAACTCGGGACAATAAGGGTTCCGGGATTCATCAGATAAATCAGATCACCATACTGACGATCCTGGAAAAGAACGCCAAGGTTCTCTAATTCGGTATCGGTTAGAAGCACTCCTTGCTCATGTTTCGAAAGAAAACCTGTAAGCATCGATTTCGCCTTTTCATTCAAACACCAAAAGCGCCCCATAGTCGAATCGTAGAATGCGGTGTAGTCCACCTCATGCACTAACCCCAAGGCTTCGATTTCCCTTTTTAAGTCACAAGTTTCTTTAACTTCATGCATCCCATGATCTGTAAACACATAGAACGGCACATCCTCATAATACTGATTCGCAAGTTCAATGAGTTCGCGGATCTCTTCATCATACCAATGAACAAGATCTGTTACTTCCGGATGCAAAGGTCCTTTCGCATGCATGAGGGCATCCAGCTTGCCAAGCGAGATATACGCAAACTCAATAGACTGTTCTTCGATGCACTGGCGAAGCCGAGCTAATTTAGTTGGGTCGGATTGCGAGCTCTCATGAACATAATGCCCGATATTTTTCTCATCTAGTTCATCAAAAATACTCCGCCCTCGAGGCATGCCACCTGCCACCCAAAAACGCTTCTTTTCTGCATAATCAAAAAGTCGTAACAGCTCAAACGGAACATTGTAGATTTGGAAATAGCCTGTGAATCCGTGAATCTTTTTTATGATCCGACTCAACCAATGGCGCACTCGCCCGCGGCTTGTTAGCTGCCTAGGTAAAAATTGAAACCATCTCAGCCATCGAAAGGGTGAGGTTTCGGGAGCATAGTAGAACGAAGACCACAAACCGTGTTGGTAGGGGAGCTTCCCGGAGACGATCGACGGATCACATGCAGAAGAATACCCTAGAATGGTTTCTAGCTTTTTGCGATGCGGCGCCAGATCATCTAGAAAGAAGGAATGGCGACTGAGGACTTCCCATCCGAATGCATCGATAAATATGAATAGTGGCAGCTTCGGTTTCTTTTTCGGTTCCATATCGAATCGTTATTTCAGAGTTTTGGCAGTGCCGCTCCATCTCGGAGCCCTTGATAGAGGGCTCGATGGATTGTGAGTCGATAGCGAAAGTTGTAGAGAACCGTAGAAAATTTCCCTTTTTTAAGAGCTTCTAAACCATCACGAACCCATTCTCTCAAACAACGATACATTTGGTGAATCAACTGAGGTTGTTGGCCGTATAACCGGGCAAATACAACACCGTGCCGGTACTTCTTTTTATGCAGAGCCTTGATCGAGTAGTTATGTGAGTGCTCAACCACAGAATCCAAGATGAGCTGAAACTTCGCTCCCTTCTTTCGATGATAAGCAGCCCAAACAAGATCTTCTGCGTAGCCATCCTCGTAAAATCGCTTCTCTTCCCACATGTTACGCCGAAAAGCACAGGACACTGCTGAGAAGAAATCGGCATTTTCTTTTTTGATATTTTTCGGCTCGAATGCACGCCTGTAGTCATAATCAACAATGAACAAGGCACTATCTCGGGTCACCTGCTTACTCATAGTTGCATCGGCTTCGCTTTGGCGAATTGGATCAATCAATTTTTCTAACCAGTCCTGACCGATAGGGATGGCATCGGCATTGAGAAACACAATGATGGGCTCCTTCGCCATCGAAACCATCTGATTTAGAACCCTTCCAGGAACATAGTCCTCCGGAGCAATTTCGATCATTTTGTGAGGATTCCCTTCCTTGAGCGCCTCTAAAGTTCCATCTGACGAACCCGAATCTACAACGTAAAGACGAAAGTCTCTAAAGGTTTGTTCTGTCAATGCTTCCAATGTCTTAGGAGGATAGGGCATCTCATCTTTTGCTCGCATAATGATGGCCACTTCCATTTTCTGTTCTTGGCTTTCTTCAATACTCATCGCAGTGATCTTTTGGGTTAGTTTCTGAATTTTTTGGAGTTAACAATGACATCCTGGTAGAGCGCCAGATAACGCTTTCCAATATTCGCCCAGTCATAGTGGATGACTTCGACTTGGGCCTCTTGGATAAGTCGCTTGCGAAGTTCAGGCTGAGCAGCAAGGGTATTCATACGCTCGCAAAGAGCGGCCAGGTCTCCTTTGGGAGTCAAAAGAATATTACTCTGATCACTTGTGAATTCGGGAATGCCTCCAACTGATGTCGCTATGACCGGAGTTCCTGCCGCCCATGCTTCTAAGATCACAATTCCAAATGGCTCATGATCGGTAGGCAAAACAAACATATTCGCTCCCGATAAAGCGCTTGCTAACAAGGGATCACCCGGTGGAAAACCGGGAATCAGCACAAGTCGATCTTCAATCCCAAGTTCTCTCGCTAAATCTTCGATTTCCTTTTTGTACGCTTCGACGGTTACCGGACCTATCAGGACCAAAAAGTAGTCAGGATGTGCTTTATGAAATTCGGCAAACGCTTCCACCAAAAGCTTTTGATTCTTTTGATAATCAATTCTCGAAATACACAACACGTAAGGAGCGGTGGCTGGTATTTTCGATTGCACAAAGGCTCTGAACTCTTGATCCGATCTATTTTGAAACTGATCCACATGGACCCCGTTGGGAATATACTCCACCCTTTGTTCGGGAAATTTCTTTTGCATCAACCGTTGCTCATCCGCACCGACACAAACGACCGCATGTGCTTTTGTTAGGACCTGACGTGATCCCAATAGAGCCCCTGCTACTTTTCCCCATTCGAATTTTCCTTCGAACGGTGCCTTCATTTGATCTACTTGTGCTTTCGGTGTGGTTAGCACTCCTCCATGAATTGAAACGACATAGGGTATGCGTTTGAGTAGAGCCGCGGTTTTGGCCATTCCCCCCAGACGAAGCTGGACATGAGTATGGATCAAATTGATTCCCGCCTCGCTCAGTAATGAGGACAGCAGTCCAGGAGATAAAGGGCTTCCTCCTTTTAGTTCGAGGCGTCTTATGTCATCTGCGTTAAGGCCGAGCCAAGGAAACGTGTACCAATGACGATGGAGAGCTACTCCATCCACGGTTTCTTTCCCTGGCTTGGAGAGCATCGCTGTGCAATGAATAGGACTTCGGATACTCGATGTCTCAAGATACTTAGCCAGATTAAATACGACGGTCTCGGTTCCACCCCATTTTTCTTTGGTGAAACGCCTCATCACATGAGCGACTCCCGTAATATCTGAAACTACGCTCACGCAAGCGCCTTTCGAAGTTTACCTACAGCGCCATCTAGCCGTCCTTTCAACTCTTGAAACACACCCTTAGACGCTTGGCTAAACGAATCTTTCTCTTGAATCAGCCGCTTCACTTCATTAAAGAATGCATCAAAGTCGCAAGCTTCCACCGTTCCAACCGCTTTTAGCCCATAAGGATTCAAGAAGTTGTCCACCTTGCTTCCGCGACTAATACCGATTAATGGAATGTGGAAGATGGAGGATAGGATCAAAAGGTGAAGCCGGCTACTTGCCACGACATCGAGATGTTGTGACAAAGCAAGAACCTCGTCTGGTTCCCTTCTGCCTGAAAATAGGACGGCACTCTTTTGAAGTTCGGGCTCCATTCTTTCATGAAGGTCTTTCATCAAGTCCGAATCCGTCACCGGGTTCATGGGTATGAAGACAATATTCGCCGATAAATCGGAGACGATCCTGTTGAGCAAGTTGACCAATTTATCGACGTTCTGAATCTTCCTCTGGGCCGAAACACAGAGCCCAAAAAGTGGTTTGCCTGATTTGACCAAAGCATCCAGGTCGGGCTCTAACTTCAGCGATTCTGAAGGCTTGAGCAGAAGCGCCGTATCTGCACCAACAACGACCTCACAAGAAACTCCACAATCAAGGACCACTTCACGACTCTCCGGATCTCGCACCACAACGAGATCTGCTCGATCGAGAGCCGTTCTAATCGCGGTTTTTGCTCGATTTATTGCTCCGCGCTCCCAAACATCTACACCGTTCACTAGGCCAAACGTTACCGCGGTAACTAGATCTAGTAGTCGCTTCTTCTTCCCAGAAGTGAGTTTATATTTTGCAGGGTTGAGTTCGTCATTCATCCCTACATTCCAAACCACGGTGCGATTCCTTGCTTCCTGCGCAATCCTCAACATATTGGCTGGAATCTCAGGATAGTCGGAAAGACCGGTTGCGCCCGCCCAAATAAAGACGTCGTGAGATTCTAGAGACTGCCGCATTTCATCTTTGGAATAAGGAGGCGCAAAACCAAAAAGCGGCACTGTGTTGACCGAAAGTTTCTTTTCTGTGGCCTCTCGGTCATCTGTGCTAACCGTAAGCTCTGCATCTGGCGAACACTCTCGGACGACATTAACAACGGTTTCTAAAATAGCTTCGTCGCCAACATTATCCCTACCAAACGGAACCCCACCAATGAGTATTTTCATCGTCTAACTCACTTTCTATTTAAGCCCAAAAACTATCGAAAAAACCTTCGCTGCTTTTCCAGAAACAAGATCCAGGAACAACCGCTTATCCTTATCTGAGATAAGAACGGAATATCTGATTCCGGCCAATATTACTAGCAAATAAATAATAGAAACACTAACTAATCCAAAGAGTGAGGGAGTAGGAAATATTACCCAAAAACCCCCGGCTACAGCCAAACATGGAGTCATTACTCTAAAGAAAAACTTGCCGGGAAAATAGATGCCTCCTACTAGCCGCTGAACCGCTCTAAGTCGAAGCGGTATCGTTAAAACAAAGGTTAAAACTACAGCTGATATTGCCCCGGGAATTCCAAATTTCGGAATGAGTAAGAGGTCCAAAGCCAGATTTACACAAACCTGAAGAATCATCAGGGGAAACATATTGTGAACTTTTTCCTTCGCTTGAATAGCCATAGAAAGTGGAATGGAGATAAGAGGAAAAAGATGAATTACACAGAACGATGCTGCTATCGGACCCGCTTCCACCATTTCCTCCCCATAGATCAGAACAATTCCTCGAGACGCGTAGAACAAACCAAACGCTGCCAAGGGAACCGACAAAATGATTAATAATTTGTAGATTCCAGAGATCATCTTTGGCAGGCAATTGGTATCGCGGCTATAGGCCTCACTAACGGAAGCTGTCATGAGTGTTTGCACCGCCATTGGTATGAAGGTAATCACTAACAGAGGTATACTGTAACCCAAATCGTAAGCACCTGCAGCTGCAGTGCCCGTGAAAATCCCCAACATAAAAACCTCTGTATACTTCAACATTAAGGCCCGAGCGACATTGTTTCCCCAAGTTGGCAACGACATTTTTAATAGCCGCTTTCTTCCAATTTCATGGTCGGTTGACCGCCAGCTCAATCGAAACAAATAGCGGCCGAGTGCAAGGCCAGCTAAAACAACTACAATCAGATTCGATGCGATTTGAGAAACCAACATTCCGGTCACCGAGTTGTAGTAATAGGCTGCGGCCAGAGTAAACAGCAACCAAAGGCCGCCTTGCAGCATCGAGAAGATTGCAACTTCTCTTCCACGAAACAGGGACGTCTGTGTATCGTTGAGGAAGTCCTTCGCTGACAGAGAAAACAAAAGTAGTCCGCAGAACGGAAGCAGCACCCCAAAGTCGGTTCTAAACCATTCGTTCAACTGCTGCTTACAACTCAAAAGAAGAACAGCAAGACAGATGCACGCAATACATTGCGCAACCGCCACCTTTGCAATGAGTTCCAGGAGGCCTGAACGATTTTCTTTGACGCAAAGTTCGGGAATAAATCGCATCAACGTCGCGTTAAGACCTAGGCCTACAAGAACGATTCCGTAGTCTGCCAAGCTTCTACAGATACTATACAGTCCATACTGCTCGGATCCCAGAGAGCGAACAATAATGATGGAAATTCCGAAATAGACAAAAAATAGGAAAAACTTTGAAACAAGGAGCCAAGGAACCCCAGCAATCGCTTTCTTAGAGATTGTTGCTGGTCTTTCCGATTCGCTCATGACTCGTTATGAAAGCTTACAGACCGAGGCCATCCGTTTTCTTTTCTTCCAGTGATAGAAGAGAACTCCCTTCCGTAGCACTTTGATCTCTTCTGGATTTTCAATGTACTCACCCCAAGCCCCTTTTACTCGTGTTCGAGTTTCCCATTCTTTAGAAGCCCATTCATTCGAAGGCGAAGACGCTCCCCGAAGAGCTAAGAAGTAGAAGATCTTGTCTTGCCATCCCGCTGAAGGAATCCAATCCCTCCATTCTGATTTGTCGACATTCGGTGTCAATTGCCCATGCCCAATCGCATTCCGAAATGCTCCTGTAGGCAACTGTAAGCTTAACAACCAGTTTTCCTGAAGCTTGTAAAATGGATCGTCATTGAATCCATCTTCTAACAGGGCTGTTAAGACTTGAGCAGAAGCCCCCGTTACAATCGGATTTATAGAATGAGGCCTCCAAGTCCAAAGCATCCGTTTGAAACCACCCTCAGGAAGGGCCTGTCTTACTAGAAACGTTTTGAGTCGATCAGCAGCTTCGCTAATCGAGCTGGATTTAACAAGATTCGCATGAAGCCTCAGTGCCCTCAAGCAACGAGAAGCTAAGAAGGGGCTAGCACCTGCTCCTCTGCGATTACTGCTAACAACTGCCCCATCTAAATATCCTCCTTCGATTTGCAGTCCCACCAACGTTTGAGCCAGTGCATCAGCAAAATAGGAGTAACGCCTCCTATCCCCATTTATCTCTGCCAAGACATTGATCAACTCCAACATCGCAGCGCAGCTAGCTGCATTTGTATATTGAAAATCGGAAATCTCCCAATCGCGAACAAAACCCATCGACTTATTCCAAAGTCGCTCGGTTAACACATCATCCAGATAACGCTGAACAATCTCCTCTAAGCCTGTGATCGAACGATCGTATTGCTCTAATACTTGATTGGCCTGCAGACAAACCGCCAAAACTGCCGGCTCATGCGGCATCCCACCTTCAAAAGGATTCCATTCAAAATAGGAGTTTTCAAAGGTGCCATCGTTTCGTTGGGCGCTTAAGAATCCGGTGACGTCTCGCTCAATGATGTCCAACCACTCGAAGTTCTGAGTCTTCTTAAAAAGTTCGATAGATCCTTTGATAAGACCTTCCAATCTCCAATCATTTCCTGGACCTGTGAATCTTAGGCTGTTGGAACGAAATGACACCACGGGTCCAGAATATCCACCGACAGTATGAATTGTTTTGAACCAATTAAATTGGAGCGCCAAGGCGTTACTCACCTTTTCGCTTGCGGTATCAGCATGGCTTAAGCTCATAAATCAAAGAAGAGCAGAAGCGTCGATCAAACTTGGTCGTAACCAAATGGTCTCGGCGCATTGCTGCTAAACGATCTCCCCAGCTCGTTTGTTTGATCTTACATGCGGCACGCTCCGCAATACTTAGAAACTTCAGGGTAATGGGTTGATACCCCTCGAGTGAAACCACCTCCCATGATGTATTCTTAAAATGACTTTCGATTGATGACGGATTGTATTTTCGTTCGGGCCCACGATTCCAATTTCGCCCGAGTGCGTAGTTCTTTTTCCGCATTCTTCGATATCGGTAGAGATGCGGATAAAATCTTCCGGATACACAAACGATCATTCTCCCATTCGGATGAATCACTCTACGCAACTCCTTCAACAGGGGTTCAGGATCCTCGAAATGATCTAAGCGTTCGTAGCACGTCACCACATGAACACTCGCGTCGTCTCGAGGAATTCCGATTCGATCTAGTCCATCGTTGCAAAGGAACTGATAGGGAAGTGAATCATAGATGCGAACAAACCTCTGTTCTATAAAGTCCTCGATACCCTGCGTTAAATCATAAGCTAGGAACTCCCCTGCTTCTTTACCTATGGTCAAAATAAGTTGATGTAAAAGGTCTCCATTGGAGCTCAAGATGTCCATCACAGCTGGTTTTTCAAACTCCTGTGCTGCCATTCCTGCACGGGCAGCTAGCAAATTAAACTTTGACGAAAACCGAGTGTCGGGATCGACATGAAGTGTTTTTCCATCAATGGCGATTCCTTTATACCAAATCAATTTGTCACGAAAATCAGCAAGCTGGGAAAGACTCCAAAGATGTGGTCGAATATCCATATGGAATCGCTTCTCCTTCAGGCTAAATTCATTGTAGCTGATGACCTCTTGAGGTTTTCGTGGAATTGGCGCCGGAGGATCATCGGCGCGATATCCCATGCAGATAAAGCCATAGTTCTTCCAGTAAGAGGGAGCACCCAAAGCTTTCTCACATCCACGAGGGCTTCGAATACCTCCCAGGTAAATCGATCCAACACCTTCGGCCTCTGCAGCTAGAAGTAGACCGTAGATTGCCATACCCATAGAAACCTGAGCGGTGTTGCATGGATTGCGGGGTTCTAAACTCGTATCGTAGAATGCCGCAATCAATATAGGAGCGTCGTGAAGATACGACTGCTGGGCATCACTCATCCGACAGACTTTGACCTTCATTTGAGGATCATCAATAACCACAAAGTGCCAAAGCTGTCGGTTACAAGCTGTAGGCGCTTCAATTGCTGTTCCAACAATGCGCTCGACCACTTCACGAGAAACAGGATCCGCCTTAAAAACGCGCGTACTTCTACGGCCAACGGAAAATTCAGAGAAAGCTTTTCCAGTGATGGTTGGAGAGCCTAGCGCCACACTATTATCCTTTCACAGATGGGTTATAAGGGAAAGGAATTTAAAGAAGTGTTAGTCTTTTTCCGACTGTTCTCTCAATTGATTAATGAGTTCTTCACGAAGATCTTTGAACCGGAAAGGTTTAGAAATAAAGCCATCCATACCGGCCGCTAGAGCTCGATCTCTATCCTCTTTGAACGCATTGGCTGTTAGGGCAATAATTCGAGGTTGCTTAGACAGCGATAAACTCCGAATTTTCTCCGACGCCTCCAGCCCTCCCATCTCCGGCATAATGAGATCCATAAGGATAAGGTCATATTGCTTTTTCTTAACACTTTCGAGTGCCTCGAGACCATTGGAAGCCACATCTGTAGTCAGCCCGAGTTTTTTAATCATTCGCACACACAGTGTTTGATTAACGGGAGTATCTTCGACTAACAAAATTTCTACATTACCTATTTCCGATATCTGGATAGGCATTACCTCTTCAGTCTTGGTTCTAGAGGGCTCTTCAGAGGGTTTAAAGAGCACATCAAATCGAAACGTGCTACCTTCGCCGGGCACACTCTCGCAAGAGATCGAACCTCCCATCGCTGCCGTTAACTTCGCACAGATCGCAAGTCCTAAACCTGTGCCTCCATATCTTCGAGTTACCGAAGAATCGAGTTGATTGAACGGATCAAAGAGTTGTTTAATCTTTTCCTCGAGGATTCCGATTCCGGAATCTCGAACATTGAAGAACAACCGCACACCATCTTCCGATTCTTGAGCGTGTCCACTTACGTCAATTGTCCCTTTCTTGGTAAACTTGAGAGCATTACCAATAAGATTGAAGAGCACCTGACGAAGTCGAGTGCTGTCGCCTTTAACCATCTCAGGCAAGTTATTAGGTGACCAGGTAATAGAAACATCTGGATTGGAATTCTGGGCCTGGAACGTGCTCACCCAAACTTCCAATTCGTGTAAGATGCCAAAGTCTTGCCACTCAAGAGACATCTTACCCGCTTCGATCTTCGAAAAATCAAGGATATCGTTAATGAGGTCCAGGAGATTATGGGCGCTTTCTAAAATGACTTCCACCTGCTTGAACTGATCGTCTAATAGAGGTTCGAGTGATAGAAGCTCCGCCATGCC
>JBCCKK010000036.1:0-16484 GCA_039027395.1 Verrucomicrobiota bacterium
CCAGAGGCCGTAGAGGCTCGAGATCAAGCACTTAAACTTCTTGAAGAACTTCGAGACCTGCTACAGGAATCTTCGGAGAACCCCGATGATTCCAGGCAAGAGAACCAAGAATCGAGGGAACCTGAATCCGAAGAGAAAAAAGAAGCTGAAGAGAGCGAACCGCAAATCGATACTAAACTGCTCAAAGAGTTGACCCTGCAGAAAGATATTTTCAAAGGAAGCTTGGAAGACCCGAATTCAACGAGCAGTCGACAGCCTGTCGAGAAGGACTGGTAATATTTCATCTTAAATCCATCCAAGGCTTTAAATAGCAGAAATTATTTCCGATTGACCAAACGTTTGGTCAATGATACGGTTTTTCGCCATGAAGATCAAAAAAATCGAAACCTTGGTCTGCAATGCACGAATGCGAAACTGGGTTTTTGTCAAAGTCACGACCGATCAACCTGGATTAATCGGCTGGGGAGAAGCGACCTTAGAATGGCATACGCGCTCCGTTTTGGGAGCTGTTGAAGATTTAAGCCAACTCCTCATCGGTGAAGACCCTCGACGCGTTGAGTATCTCTGGGAGATGATGTATCGCCAGCACTTCTGGCACGGAAACGGAATTGTTCGGGCAACTGCAATTGCTGGGATCGACCTTGCTCTCTGGGATATTTTAGGAAAATCCCTAGGAGTGCCCTGCCATCAGCTTTGGGGAGGACGGGTTCGTGATTCCATCCGGCTCTACTGCCACCTCGGCGGTGGAAAGATGGAGGACTTTTATGAAACCAAACCTGATGATGCCAATCGTTTTGCCGATCTTGCTCGCGAAGCGGTGGACAATGGATTTACCGCATTTAAGTCGATGGCTGTTCCCGAGCAAATGCCGTTGGAAGGCATTCGCCCCGTTCAGTATGCTGCTAGCTGCGTTGAAGCTATGCGAGATGCCGTAGGCCCGTCGATTGATATTATGGTCGATTGCCATGCGCGCCCGACGCCCCGGATGGGATTACTATTCGCTAAAGCTCTGGAACCCTACGGCCTCTACTTTTTCGAAGAGCCGTGCTGGCCGGAACATATGGACGGAATCGCTGAAATTCAACAAGCCGTAGCCACTCCAATTGCCACCGGCGAGCGAATTACATCGCAATTTGGATACAAGGAACTCTTCGAAAAACGAGCTGCAAGTATCATTCAACCCGACATCACCCATTGCGGTGGGCTCAGCGAAGCACGAAAGATTGCCTCAATGGCTCGAGCGTATGGGATTTCGGTCGCTCCTCATAATCCACAGGGACCCGTAAGTACAGCCGCTTCGATTGAATTTGGTTTTGCAACCCCGAACTATCTGATTTGCGAAGCCGTACATCAAGATGTTCCTTGGCGAGATGATGTAGTGAACTGGGGTTTCGAAGTTGAGACAAAAGGACAGTTAGTCAAACCGGGAACTCTTCCCGGTCTCGGGGTCGAAATCAACGAGAAAGAGATTTCGAAGCCCCCGTTTGAGCAAGAACTACCCCGTCGCTCCTACGGGCGAGATGGAAGTATTATTGATTGGTAGCGATGAAGACAATCGACTGGATTGAAACCCCGGCTTCCCCTCTGACTCTATCCGATCTCAAAGGGAAAACGGCCTTGGTTACTGGTGCCACAATGGGAATCGGCCGAGCAACGGTGAAACAGCTATTGGCCAATGGGACACAAGTAGTTGGGTTAGCCCGAGGTGAATTAAAACCACAGCTGGATGAATACGCCGATTTATATCAGGATTTTCCATGTGATTTAGAGCAGGCCTCTGAAATCGAAGCTACGTTGATGGAAATTCAAGAGCATCTACCTCACCTCGACTACGTCGTTAACGTAGCTGGACGGGATCCTAAGTTTACAACAGATGCGATCACTCAAGATGAATGGGACCGTCTAATCGACCTCAACCTTCGTGGCTATTTCTGGATCATCAAACACGCACTCCCACTACTGCGCAAAGGAACCGGAAAATCCATCGTCAATATTTCTTCCATCAACTACCGCTTAAGTGTTCCGGGAAGAACCCCCTACTCGGCCACCAAAGCCGGCATCCTCGGATTAACAACAGGTTTTGCTCGCGAACTGGGTGCAGAAGGTATTCGTATCAATACGGTTACCCCTGGTTGGATCTTTACCGAACGACAAGTCGATGAATATTTTTCAGGAAATACTGCTGAAAAAAACCTTTCCCACTTACGCGATCACCAATGCCTCCCTCTCAAAATTCGGGCCGGAGATATTGCCAATCATATTCTTTTTTACCTAAGCAATGTAAGCCGAGCAGCGACAGGCACTAACAACGTCGTCGATGCAGGATGGCTTCTCGAATAACCTAAATACTCAATCAGGAGAAAAACCATGAAACTCATTCGCTTTGGCGAGCCAGGAAAAGAAAAACCCGGAATCCGACTATCGTCCGGCGAATACAAAGACTGCTCCCAGTTCTTTAATGACTGGAATCACGACTTTTTCCAGTCCGGAGGACTCAATGAACTTTCCGACCTCGATATGCGGTCGTTGCCTGAAGCCCCTCTAAATTCTCGTATCGGAGCCTGTATCGCTCGCCCATGGAAAGTCCTATGTATCGGCCTCAATTACTCCGACCACGCAAAAGAGAGCGGTATGGACATTCCTAAAGAACCCGTTCTTTTCACCAAAACCAGCAATACGGTCGTGGGTCCTTATGACGATGTCCTCATTCCTAGAAACAGTAAGAAGACGGACTGGGAAGTTGAACTTGGGGTAGTTATTTCTAAGAACTGTCGCTATCTGGAATCCGAAAAGGAAGCCGAATCATTCATCGCAGGGTATTGTATCTCTCACGATGTCTCTGAGCGGGAATTTCAGTTGGAAAAAGGAGGACAATGGATCAAAGGAAAATCATGCGATACCTTTAACCCACTTGGTCCCTGGCTAGTAACTCCAGACGAGATTAAAGATCCAAACGACCTAAACATGGCGCTTAGTGTAAACGGCCAGCAGATGCAAAAGGGAAATACTAAGACCATGATCTTCAATGTGCCGCATCTGATCTATTATTTAAGTCAATTCCTTACACTTGAAGCAGGTGATGTGATAACCACCGGCACCCCCCCCGGTGTCGGGTTGGGTCAAGACCCTCAGCGTTTTCTTAAAGAAGGCGATGTGGTCGAACTTTCAATCGACCACCTTGGAACCCAAAAACAAACGTTCAAAGAAGCCTAACATCATGCCATCGCCTGCTCTATTTCAAGATCGCTTCCGAGACCAAATAGCTCTCATCACAGGTGGAGCCCAAGGTATTGGCTATGCTGCCGCTCAACGCCTCGCAGCCGAAGGAGCAAGTCTTTGGCTACTTGACCACAATATGGAATTAGCTCAGCAAGCCGCTCAATCGATATCGGAAAGTCTATCTAACACAAATCAAAAAATTCACGCTCTCCAAGCTGACATCAGCAATGAAAAACAAGTCGAAGAAAGCATCCGTACCGTAGTATCCAAATCTGGGAAACTCGATGTGATGATCAACTGTGCAGGCATCGTGGGTCCTAATAATAAGAGAATCACAGATACTCCAGCCTCAGGATTCAGAAACGTCTTTGATATCAACCTCCTCGGCAGCTTTCTTATGACAAAATACAGCCTCAAAGCCATGGAACCAAAAGACTATGGCCGCATTTTGCTCGTTGCCTCCATTGCCGGAAAAGAAGGGAATGCGGGAATGGTCAGCTATTCGAGCATGAAGGCAGGCGTTATTGGACTAGTCAAAAGTGTCGGCAAAGAATTTGCCGAGACTGGGATTACGATCAATGGACTCGCTCCGGCAGTCATCCGAACAGCACTCGTAGACACTATGGAAGCAGCTCAAGTCACCTATATGACAGATAAGATTCCTATGAAACGTTGTGGAACGTTGGCAGAGGCCGCTTCGATCATCGGTTGGATTACTTCACCTGAAGCTAGCTTTAATACCGGCTTCACATTTGATCTTAGTGGAGGGCGTGCCGTTTACTGATTTGGGCTCGTCGCCGTATTGTAATCGCCAGAGAGACTCGCCTGAGGCAACGTTATTTATGAGTACACTTAAAGAAGTTGCAGCCGAGGCAGGCGTACACCCCGGAACCGTTTCCGCGATTTTGAATCGAGCATCGGGCAATAGCCGATTTAGCGATGCAACACGAGAAAAGGTAGAGCGGGCTGCCAAAAAGCTATCTTACGTACCGAACCGCAGTGCATCCATTCTGAAAAAAGGAACTTCCAACTTTGTCGGATTCTTTGGGGGAGACGTTCGAAATCCATTCTTTGCCGAACTCATCACAGCTCTGGAACTCTCCCTACGCAGAAAAAATCTGCAACTCGTAACCTCGCAACTTACCTACGCACCGGACGACTCCCCGGAACTTCACATACAGTCTCTTCTAGAACAATCCGTTCAAGCCATTGTCTATTGGGATGAATCCGAAAAACGATTTAGACGGAAGTTCTCAAAAAAGGAAAATGTTCTTTGGCTTCCTGTTGGATTCACGCGGAAACGTCGCCCTGGGATCTGGCTCGACTTGGAGCACGGAATTCACCAATGCGTCAGTTACTTAAAAGAAAAAAAATGCCGAAACATCTATTTCTTCGCTCCGGATCCAAAACAAGAAAAAGCTAGCCCCAGTTTGATTGACCGAATCGAGTGCTTTCAACAAACATGCAGAGCCCAGCGGCTCCGAGGCATTCCAGTTACTTTTCCGGGCCACTCGTGGGATATTCAAGCAGCCCGAGCTGGAGCCGAATCCCTGATTCCCAGACTCGCTAAGGAGAAGCGGAGTGCCATTCTGACCTTCAACGATGTCGCAGGCCTGGGTTTGGTAATGGCGGGACTAGCGCGCAACCAAGTTATTCCGTTTTCAAACTGTCCCTTGGTTTGCTTTGACGGAACGCGAATGATGCGTCCCTGGAATCCAAATATTACTTATCTTGATCTAAAAATCGATTCGTTTGTCGAGGCCATACAAAATGCCATCATCTCAGCCCCGCCCCCAACATCTGGAGGACTGTTGAAGACCCAGCACTGGCTTAAACCGGAAATCAACGTTCCGGCCTAAAGCCCATTCTTTATCCATGCAACGCAACCCTGTTTTTTCTTTCGAATACTCTACCAGTGCGACGCTAAGAAAACTCTATGCAACTGATGCATCGGAATACCAAGAACTTCCTGCGGCTGTCGCCTACCCGGAAACAGATCGGCATATTCAAGAACTGATTCACTTTGCTCAAAAATCTCAGCTGAGCCTTATCCCGCGAACGGCAGGGACTTCCCTAGCAGGACAAGTTGTTGGGAGCGGAATTATCGTGGACTGCGGCCGTCACATGAATCAAGTCCTGGCAATCGACTCAAAAAAAGGTTCCGTCCGAGTCCAGCCAGGCGTTGTCCGCAACGAATTGAATCTTGCGCTGCACCCCTATCAAATGTTTTTTGGGCCAGAAACCTCGACTGCGAATCGAGCGATGATTGGGGGTATGGTTGGAAACAATTCCTGTGGCTCAAACTCAATCGTTTATGGCTCGGTCCGAGATCACTTGATGTCATGCCGAGGTTTTTTGAGTGATGGATCAGAAGTAACCTTTGAACCTCTAACCCTATCTCAATTTGAACAAAAATGCTCGGGAACCCACTTGGAAGCCAGGATTTATCGGGAATTTCGATCGATCTTATCAAATCCGGCAAATCGGTCTCTTATCTCCGACACCTTCCCCAAACCCAGCATACCTCGCCGCAATACCGGGTACGCCCTCGACCAGTTAATGGATACCCAAGTATTCATCAAAGATTCCGGTCACCCCTTCAATCTCTGCAAGCTGATTGCTGGTTCTGAAGGAACTCTGTTTTTTGGTGTTGAATTCGAACTCAACTGCAGTCCACTGCCCCCTTCATCAAGTGCACTTCTGTGTGCCCACTTTAAATCAGTTGATGAAGCCCTGAGATCCGTGCGATACGCTCTCAACTACAAGCCCCATGCTGTTGAACTCATTGATCATCACATCCTCGAGGCAACCAAACGGAACATCGAACACCAAAAAAATCGATTTTTCGTCGAAGGAGATCCAGGTGCTATCCTTGTGATCGATATTCGGCGATCTGACGAGAGCGCCGTTGATACAATTCTTAAACAGTTATCCAGCGACCTAAAGGTGGCAAATTTGGGATATCATTACCCGATTCTCAAAGGTGAAAACGAAAATAAAGTTTGGGAATTGCGCCGAGCAGGCCAAGGACTCATGAACAATGTTCCTAGAGATATCAAGCCCCGTGAAGTTGTGGAAGACACTGCCGTTGATGTCACTGACCTTCCGGAATACATCAGCGAATTTGATAGGCTCATGCGTGAACGACATGAGATTGAATGCGTCTACTATGCTCATGCCGGATCTGGAGAACTACACACACGCCCGCTTTTCAACTTAAAAACGAAAGAAGGCGTTAAGACCTTCCGGGCGGTTGCTGAAGATATCGCTAAACTCGTAAGGAAATACAAAGGCTCTCTCAGCGGTGAACATGGTGATGGAAGACTACGAGGAGAATTCATTCCCCTAATGGTTGGGAATCGCTGCTATACGTTGATGCAGTCCGTCAAAGAGGTCTTTGATCCAAACTATCTTTTCAATCCAGGTAAGATTATCAACACGCCCCCTATGGATCAGTTCCTCCGATATCAATCGGACCAACCTGTAGTTAAGCATCATACGATTTTCGATTTCTCTGAAACTCAAGGTATCCTGAGAGCTACAGAGCAATGCAACGGTTCTGGAGACTGCAGAAAAGGGCACCTGTCTGGAGGCACCATGTGCCCGAGTTACATGGCCACTCGAAATGAAAAGGATACAACACGTGCTCGCGCAAACATCTTGCGCCATCTTCTCACCAATCCTTCTGATACTAGTAATCCATTCAACAGTGAGGAAATCAAGGACGTCATGGACTTATGTCTCTCATGTAAAGGATGTAAATCGGAATGCCCTTCTAATGTCGATATTGCAAAGCTTAAAGCCGAATTTCTGCAACACTACTATGACAGTAACGGTGTTCCGCTTCGAACATACATGATCGCTCATTTTACCCTAATCAATCGAATCTTCTCCCATCTGCCACAGCTTTGGAACGGGCTGTTTGGCACGAAAGTAATTCGCCGAGCGCTCAACAGGCTCAGCGGATTTCATCCAGACCGAACAATTCCGTTACTACCTCCAAAACCACTTTCAAAATGCATTCGAGAAAGACCCAAAAAGAGAAAGCCCCCTAGTCGCCAGGTCTATTTTTTCGCCGATGAATTCACGGAATTCAATGACGTTTCAACCGGTAAAAACGCAATCGAACTTCTGGAACGTCTCGGCTATGAGGTGGTTATACCCAAGCATGTTGAGAGTGCACGGACTTGGCTTTCCAAAGGTATGCTTCGAAAGGCTCAAACGATTGCGGTCAAAAACGTAAAGCTGCTAGCACCTCTTATTTCAGAAAGGACACCCCTAATTGGTATTGAACCATCTGCTATTCTCGGCTTTCGAGATGAATATCTCGACCTCATGCCAGCCGATTTGAAAAAAACTGCGTCCGCACTATCTCACAATTGTTTAATGTTTGAGGAGTTTTTCATTCGGGAATTTGACGCTGGAAATATTAATTCAGAGCAATTTACCGATCGCCCTCAACTCATCAAGTTTCACGGACACTGCTTTCAGAAATCTTTAGCATCGGTTGTTCCAAGTGTTCGAGCTCTAGAAGTTCCCAAAAACTATGAAGTTCAGATGATTCCATCCGGTTGCTGCGGCATGGCGGGTTCATTCGGTTACGAAAAAGAACACTATGAAATCTCGATGAAGATTGGAGAACTCGTTCTATTTCCTACGATCCGCAACCAACCTAGCAATGTAGTCATTGCAGCACCAGGCACCTCCTGCCGGCATCAAATTCACGATGGCACGGGTCGAATCGCGCTCCACCCTGCTCAGATCCTGTATCAGGCATTACGGTCTTAAGAGTTCTATTTTACCTTACAGATAAAGTCAGGTGGTTCGTTGTTTACTGCAAACAGTCGAGCGATAATCAGAAAGATATGGCACGAAAATATTCCGTAATTCTGGGCAATCTGGGAAATACCAAGGACCGCTTCTGCGGAGGATATAAGGACAATCCAGATACGATGACCATGCTAAAAAAAGCCGCTGCCATTCCTTATGTCGAAGGTATTGAACTCGTGGGCACGTGGGATATTCGTCCCGACAATGTTAAGGAAATGAAAAGAGCCCTCTCCGATGCAGGGGTCGAGTGCGTCTCGATTATTCCCGATATCTTTGCGGACAAAATCTATTGGAAGGGAAGCTATAGCGCTCCTGATGCATCCGTTCGCCGGCACTCCATCGACTACACACGAAAAATGTGCGATGTCGCTCAAGAAATGGAATGCCGCACCTTAAATATCTGGCCAGGGCAAGATGGCTTTGATTACCTCCTCGCTGCGGACTACGAAAACCAGCGCAAGTGGTTTTGCGAGGCCATCCAGGAAATCGCAGAAGCCTACCCCGAACTACGTATCGCTCTGGAATACAAACCCAAGGAACCTCGCACTCACTCATACATCGCTCGTATGGCTGATACCATTTTGATGGCTAAAGACACGGGTTGCAGCAATGTAGGCGTTTGTATTGATACGGGCCATGCATATGTGGCAGGTGAATCCGTTGGAGAAGCCATCGTTTTGGCCAAGCGTGCTCATGGTGGTTACGATGACACGGCCGGCTTACTGTTTCACATGCATTTCAACGACAACCATAGTCTCTGGGATGACGATATGATCGTAGGCACCGTTCACAGCACAACCTACATCGAGACCTTCTACTGGCTCGACCGCTGTGGCTACGATAGCTGGATCAGTATGGACCAGTACCCCTATCGCGAAGATGCGGCTGATGCAATCGGCGAAAGCATCCATTGGCTACGTGCATTCGATCACATTGTTCAAGAGCACCGAACCGAAATTGATGCTCTCGTTGCCGGAAATGATGCCGTCGAGACCTCCCGATTTCTGAGAAAAGTAATGATTCCTCAAGTAAAGTAATAGTTTATGCCAAGCCTAACTCAAGCACCGGATCACGTGTTATCGTGTATCGATACACCTAACATGATTATCCGCTACCTCAAAAAAGAAGAAGGCGCTGTTGGGCTACAATTAATCCCTCGATCCATGGTCGACCAAATCGTTGAGCACAAAAACCATCTGGTCATTCCACATTCAGGCAAATACGTTGACGGTTCGCGCATACATCCGCTCGTCGTCCTTCATCTGGAAGAAGATCCATGGCCACATAATTGGTCTCAAGGACGCACGCTGCAACACAGTCCATCCACAACGGGTCTCATATTCCAAGATCAGGAGCGCATTCCCAACACTAATGGATTTGATGTTGTCACTCGGTTACGAGGTGAACGAGATTTCGCGTGCACACACATCCTTCGCTATTTCGAAGATTGTGATGCAGTTCAAGTTAAATGCACCTTTCACAACAGCGGGAACTCCGAACTCACTCTATTAATGATTTCAAGTTTTTCGCTGAGTAGCATGACTCCTTTCTGCCCGGACAATGCCGTCGGACGCCTTGCCTTACACCGATTTCGATCATCTTGGAGCCTCGAGGGAAGACATGTCATTGACGATGTTGAAGACTTACACCTGGAGTCATCTTGGACCTCTTGGAACCCGGCATCCGAACGCTTTGGTCAAATTGGATCCATGCCAGCTCGAGGATTCTTTCCAACAGCTGCGATCGAAGATAAAGAAGTAGGTGTCTTTTGGGGAGCTCAACTGGGCTGGCTAGGATCCTGGCAAATGGAGGCCATTCGCTATGGGGATCATCTAGCCCTAACCGGGGGTCTTGCGGATTGGGAATTTGGTCACTGGAGAAAACAAATCGATCCCGGTGAAACATTTGAAACTCCTTGGGCGTCCCTCGCTACCTGTGAGGGTAACATTGACCAACTATGTGACCAATTTAATGCGATTCAAAAGCAAACATGGCTAAAACCACCTGCGTGTGAAAGAAATCTTCCCATTGTCTTTAATGAATGGTGCACCTCGTGGGGAAATCCTACCGAACAGTCAATTCTTTCAGTAGCCGAGCGGCTAAAGGATACTGCAGTCAAATACTTGGTTATCGATGCCGGTTGGTCCGCGAAAGAATCACACTACAGTAACCAAGCGTCTAACGGTGACTGGGAAATCGAAACTTCTAAATTTCCCAATGGCTTTAAGGAACTCAATCAAACCATTCGAAACATGGGGCTCATCCCAGGAATTTGGTTTGAATTTGAAGTTTGTACAGAAGGTGCCAATGCGTATTTAAACACGCAACACCACTTACATCGTCACCGCAAGATTTTGGATGTAGGAAATCGAAGGTACTGGGACTTTCGCGATCCGTGGGTCATTGACTATCTTTCTAAAAAGCTTATCCGTTTCCTAGATGATCAAGGATTTGGCTATCTAAAGGTGGATTACAACGATAACATTGGAGTGGGATGTGACAGCCCTGACGGTCTGGGTGAAGGCCTACGTCAACATCTCGAGGGCGTTTACCAATTTTTCCAGAAGGTCAGGCAAGAACTACCTGAACTTGTTATTGAAAACTGTGCCTCTGGCGGTCATCGCCTGGAACCTATGATGATTGGAGTCACTTCTATGAGCAGCTTTTCGGATGCTCATGAATCCCAAGAAATTCCTATTATCGCAGCAAATTTGCATCGGCTAATGCCTCCGGAGCGATCCCAGATTTGGGCGGTGCTCCGTAATGAAGATTCTATTCAACGCTTATATTACTCTCTGAGTGCTGCATTTCTAGGACGCCTTTGCTTATCGGGAAATATTGACGAATTGCCCAGCAAGCACTGGGATATCACTCAACGAGCCATGGAATTTTATCGGAAAGTATGGCACCTCATCGCTAATGGGACATCACAGCTCTACCGGGAAGGCAATGGAAGCATGAGGACTCCTTGTGGTTCGCAGGCCGTCTTAAGGCACTCTTCTGATGAAACGGAAGCACTTGTCGTTTGGCATGCATTTGGACGCAAACACTCCAATACACTCTCTTTCCCACTCCCTAACGAAAACTGGGAAATCGCAGAAAGCTTCGCTCAGGATGTAGATATTCACCTTAGTGGAACGAAACTAGAAATCACTGGCGCAGATCCCTGGTCAGGTGGGGTCACCTACTTGCGCAAAAAAGATCGCTAACTCGACTGCGAGAGGCACGGCTAACTCTATTGATCATTGCACGTGCATCTCTATTTTATTAACTAATGGTATTACAACTTCCGCCCATCTTTTCAGATTACATGGTCTTACAAGCTGGCCGGATACTTCCCATATGGGGAATCAGCTCTCCGGAAGAACCCATTGATATCCAACTTCGCAGCAATGCGGGCAGTGTCATATTGCAAGAGCAAGTATTCACCGAAGAGAGTGGAAAATGGCGCTGTAACCTGCCAGCGGTTGACCTGAGCGACCCGAACTCACCACTTATACTACACATCAAGACCAGTAGAGGCGAGGAGATCACATTCAACGATGTTTTGGTTGGCGAAGTTTGGCTGTGCTCCGGGCAGTCCAACATGACGATGTCGGTTGAAAATGCTAGAGATGGGGCTCGCGAAGTTTCAACTGCGAACTTTCCACTCATCCGAGAATTCCAGGCGCCTCAGGTGACAGGCCATCAAGCCCCTTGGCCTCAAGCCAGTTCATGGCGCATCTGCTCGCCCGAACACGTGGGTTCGTTTTCTGCCGTAGGCTATTCCATGGCCCGCCGTCTCCACCAAGAACTCCAGGTGCCGGTCGGCATTATTCATTCCTCTTGGGGAGGCTCAAGTTGTGAGGCATGGACTCGTCGCGATTCCATGCTTTCTCATTCTCTTTTTTCAAATTCCGTCCATCAATGGGATGACAAGCTAGAAAAAATCGAGTCCGCTCTTACCAAAGGCATCGATCCAGCCAAACTCCCCTTACGTCAGACAGATCCTGGTAATTCTGGAGAACAAGAAGGGCTCGCTGATCCAGCATACGACGATGATACGTGGGAAGAGATCAACCAACCGGGGGCCTGGGAGTACGGTCCACTCGGAGATATTGATGGAGTCGTCTGGTTTCGCAAGCGAATCAAAATTCCTGCTTCCTGGATCGGCAAGGATCTAAGCCTCAATCTCGGGCGATTAGATGATGTTGATATCACCTACGTCAACGGATCCCGAATTGGAGAAACCAATTTCGATACACCGAATCCCCACGATGTAGCCCGAAAATACACCGTGCCGGGCCAAGCCGTACAAAGCGGTGAACTTCTCATTGCTATCCGTATCTTCGATCACTACGGCGAAGGAGGTATGACCGGGCACAATTCGGAAATGTACTTAGTTCCCATTGAGAATTCAGAGAATGAACAAAAAATTCCACTCGATGGCCCATGGCGTGTTTTTGTTCGCCATTCGATGAGTCCATTCAACCTCAAGGGATACTACATAGGAGATCATGAGCAAAAGATACCATCTGGCCTCTATGACGGAATGATCGTGCCCTGGGCACCTTTCGCGATTCGTGGAGTTGCTTGGTATCAGGGCGAAGCAAATGCAGGGAGGGCTGAACAATACAAGACACTCCTTCCCATGATGATCAAAGATTGGAGAACACTCTGGAATCAAGAAGGATCTCACTTCGATTTCCCATTCCTCATAGTTCAGCTTGCAAGTTATCTCGAACCTTCCGAAGAGCCTTCGGGCTCAACCTGGGCCGAACAGCGCGAAGCGCAACACCATGTGGCAGCGACCGTCAAAAATGCAGATCTCATCACCGCCATCGATTTAGGTGAAGCCGATGATATCCATCCCAAGAACAAACAGGACGTTGGACTTCGTTTGGCCAATCTTGCTTTAAAACGGGACTACGGTAAGAGTACCTTGGTTGCCCAAGGCCCCTTTTTCGAACGAGTGGCTGTCGACGAAGCTCAACTAATTCTTCATTTTCGAACAAGCGACTCTCCCTTATCCACATTAAATGGCGAAGCATTAGCTTCAGGATTTGCACTTTTGACTTCCGATGATCAGTGGAGGTGGGCCTTGGGAAAAATTAAAGACAATACTGTTATTATTTCAGTTCCGGAAGGTCTGTCCGTTCGAGCGATACGCTACGCTTGGAGTAGTAATCCGATGGATGGGAAGCAAGGCATGAATCTTACTAATTCAGATCGTTTACCTGCTTTCCCATTCCACCACGACATCTACTGAAGGGCTTAGAGTTGATTGCCAAATCAGATCTTTGATCCGGCAGGCCAAGCTACTCTACACTAGTTTAGGACAAGCTCGGCTGATTCGCCTTCTTTGGACAAATCAATCGTCTTTTCAACTACTTTGCCACGATGAGATGCTACAATTTTGTAGCGTCCAGTATAGCAACGAAGTTTAAACTCTCCGGATTCATCACTTTTTCCGGTCTCCTTAGTATGCCACGTTTCCGTAACCAGTTTTTTCCAGGCTTCTGCGGCAGGACGAAGACTAGAATCTGGATTTAGTAGTGCTCGTTCATACGTTCCATAAATCGGATGCTTTATTGGGACGGGACACCAATAGATGATCCCCTCCACTTTTGGATGACTGTAAAACGCGATCAAAGAATCCCGAATGTAGTCACCCTGCATAGCCAGCTGTTCCGTATTTTCGGGATCTTCAATCCAGACATCGAGTTCCGTTATCTGGCAGCCGATGGGCAGCTCGTTCATTCGATCTATTTTTTCCAAAAGGACCTCCGGACTTTCGAGAGACTTAATAGATTGATGCCCCTGGAATCCCATCTGATCTAAAGGAGCGCCCTGCTCAAGAAGATACTTACCCCACTCAATGGCATTCTTACTTCCAAGTGCTGATTCATTCCAAGCGAGTTTAACATCTGGTCCACATACGTTCCGAGCATGCTCAAAGAGTTCGATCATAAACTCCTTTCCAAAGATATCAGTGGAACGATGGAACCCATCGTGCTCGTTGACTACGTCCCACTCGAAAACGTAGTCCTGCGTCGCATCCACCATTTCCGTAATGTGGTCATACACCACATCCTTCATCTTGGCATCCTTTGACTTAATTAAAGATAAATGGCGCTTGGGCACCTTACCTCCGCGAAATCCCCAATGCATCGTATGCCCTCTGACATCAATATGATTATCCTTCAACCATTTCAACATGGCTATCGTATGCGCTCGATTGCGACTTACCCACATGGGCCACTTGAGCACGTTGGTGGTTGTCACCGTGTTAAACATTCCGGATTTTATGAACTCCTGAAACTTTTCCACCTGTATTTCGGTATATTTAGATCCTCGTGCCTCTTGAAGCACATATTGGGGCTCCAAAGCGACTCCAAAGTTAAAATCGTGACGCTGTAGGGTTATCTGGATTTCAGCCCCGGAGATGGCCACACCTGAAGAATCTTTGACTCTGATGTCTAGATCCCCTCGACGTATTTTATCAATGCGCGCTAGCGCCTCTTTTCGCCACACGGCTTCGGGTTCGCGGCCGGGATAGTCGTAGATATACTCGGTTTTCGGGAGCTGTTTTTCGGCAACCGTTTCGGGCAACAAAATTCCGGCAAATCCACCCAAAAGAACAGATTGGTTTAATGCCCACTCCCCCAATTTCCCTGCATTCAGTTGAAACACTAACTCCTTGGGCGCGAAGTTTCGCTTTGCTTTATAAACAAAGTGTCGCTGTGACCATTTATCGGGAAACGTCTCTTTCCATGCCTGCTCCAACTTCTTCTTGCCACCTTTCGGATGATAACTCAGATGCGGCTTGATGGTGGCATCGAGACCCCCAATCAAACACTTACCCCAAATCGTGTAATACACCCACTGACCTTTTGTAATCGACTGCGAATTCACGATTACATAATGAGGCCCCCAATAATTTTCACTCGCCTCCACTTGAAGGTGGATGGCTTTCTTAAATGGGAGATCCTCCGTCACATCCTGCGATTTGCTTGTAGCCCTACCTCCAGCAGGATTGAACCGAATTTCTTGAATTGCTGCTTCCGAGCCCGTCAGCCCGTAAAACAACCCTTCGGCTGACAAGCTCTTTTCTTCCAATTGTTTGCTTAGATATTGGTAATAAGGGTCTGAACTCTGGCCTAAAGGCTCTGCCTCCAGCCCACTTGGCGATCCAATCAAGCACCAAACGGCAGTTAAGAGCACGAGATATCTCATAGAAAATAGGTGCGGAAGAACTTAATTAGCACTAGAAAGCAACAGTGCTGGAGCAACATCCACATTCCACTCTTTTGTCATAAAAGATACCCCCGCATTCGAACTGGCACTAATGATCAGTGTCACCAATTGATTTTGATCACTTTTAACCCAATCAGTCAGTTTCTCACTCGAAAACTCCAAAGTATCTCCACCCGTGGGAACCGTTGCATTCCCTAGCTTTACCAGTTTCTCTCCTGAAGAAAGATTCACTAGGTCCATGCCTAACGCACTCTCTATTGCGTCCCAAGAGATGGCAGCGGGATCTGTACTCGCTTGATTTTTTTCAGTACCCTCAGACCAACCACCCTTTTCAGGAGCTTCATCCAGATCGACTCCATCTTTGACACCATAGATCTCCAAAGGCACGTCGCTTTTGGGTGCCCCATTTTTCACCGCTACCTTTAACACCAGCTTTGCAGCCCCCTCCGGCGAAACTGCAGATAAATCAAAGCGGACAATAGCTTTCCGGTGAAACGCTATAGGCTCACCACCTTTCGGAACAATCACCCCTGCGCCTCCTGAATTCTTAGCTGAATGGTTACCCCCACGAACCATTGTATCTGCCCCATTGCCATCCGCTGTAGTGATTTTTGATTCGGCACAAACTGCCATAGGGATAGCGATTAGAGCCACCAATCCGAAAATACTTTGAATGCTTTTTAACCCTTTCGTTTTCATAGTTACCTCTTCGTTAAATTTTAATTTCTAGTAAATGCGATTTTAATAATTTTAGTTTGTGAGCCCCAATGAAAATAACAAATAATTTATAATGCAAACAGTTACACAATTTCCTAGATTGAAGCCTCTTGAAACATCAAAAAACAAAACCCCCGAATTCGAAGGATCTTAACAAACGCGTTCGTCTAAAAGACGTCGCAGTCAAAGCGGGTGTTTCTGTTGCCACCGTTTCTCGTGCTCTCAACCGGAGCCCCCATCTCCCGGATAAAACAATTCACCGCATCCAAAGAATTGCTGATAAATTAGGCTACCAACCCGACCCAGGCCTTTCGGCACTTGCTGCCTACCGAAGAAACATTCAGATCCAGAGCTATCACGCAACCCTTGCACTTATCTCCGCAACACATTCCGAAAAAGAATTTTTCACCGACCCCAATGAAGTTTTAGTTCGCGGCTTCTGCTGGTGAATTGAAAACCAAACCAACCCAGCATTCAGTTAA
>JBCCKK010000037.1:0-16161 GCA_039027395.1 Verrucomicrobiota bacterium
GCTCGAGGAATTCCCGAAATGTGGCTTCCGCATGTTTTGCAAAGACTCCCGCTAGAAAATCGGCATGTAATTCAACTCGAACCGACTGCCGATTATATTCGGTTTTGGACACCCGGTTGCGCATTGTGTGAAACTCGGTTAATCGTCCGAGAATTTGCTGAATGTGATGTCCATATTCGTGAGCAACCACATAAGCCTCAGCAAAATCTCCCGTTGCCCCAAACTTCTGCTTCAACTCCATAAAGAATGTAGGATCGATATATATCGTCTCATTCTTCGGCATATAAAAAGGTCCCATTCGGGCGTCTGCAATTCCCCCTGGTGTCTGTGTTCGTTCCGTGTAAATCACCAGCTTGGCAGGTCGGTATTGGATTCGATATTTAGGAAGAATCTGAGACCATACCTGTTCATTGTCCGCCATCATCGTGGCCAAATAGGCACGCATTTCATCCGCCGGGGCGGACGTTTGCTGGCTTGCCTGATATCCTTGCCCAGGAACACCTGAACTGAGCCCGAGAATGTCTAGCATTTGCCCTTTGAAGAACATAAAACCCAAGAACAAGACACCTATCATCAGGATTCGCATCTTCATACTCCCCCGCATGAACAAGCCCAATAGTAGCCTGGCAATTCCACCACCCGCTCGACCTCCAGAAAATCCCCTACCGGGAACCCGTTGGCCTCTGCGGTCTTCAATATTCGTGCTCTGCCTACGCCCTCTCCAACGCATACTCTTCAACTAATAAGACGATCCACTGACCATGCAAAGCTTGAAAACTCTCTATTTTTACTAAGTCACATGGCCGTCATGCCCTCATGGGTGCTTGTTTAAAATCTTTAAAATTTCGTATTCCGCATTTGAAAATTCTCCCCCAGTCTAAACAGCCCATGGCATTGGCCTCGATTTCAGGAACTATCATTCGAAAGAGCGAACTTGGTGACGGTAATCCGTCTGCGCGGGCATTTGCCAAACCGTTTTTAAAAAGTTTCGAGACGTTTCCACTGAAGCAGCTCATGCAACGACGGGAGCGCCTTCAAGATATGGGCGTCGAACTTGGGATGCATTTCAAAGGTGCGGATACCTTTAGTTCAGAAACGACCTTTTGGAAACTAGACGTTCTCCCTCGAATCCTTTCACGGCAAGAGTGGGAATTTCTTGAAAACGGATTAGTCCAGAGAGCGCGTGCCTTCGATGCACTACTCCGCGACCTCTACTCTACTCAACGAATTCTTAAAGATCGGATTATTCCATTTGATCTTATTTTTGATGACCCCGCGTTTCTTTATCCATGTCATGGAGTTCTTTCCGCAAAACAACCTTACCTCACGATGGGTGCTGTCGACCTGGTCCGAGATCGGAAAGGACAATGGATGGTCACCGGAAATCATTATTCTACGCCTGTGGGACTTTCTTACATTCTCCAGAACCGAAGGATGCTTGCGCAAACAATTCCAGAGCTGTTTGAATCGATGGATGTCGAACCCATTTCAGGATTTAGCTCGGACCTGATTGAGGTCCTTGCCCAACAAAGCGGAAAATCCAAACCTCGAATTGTCTTGCTCACCTCAGGGGGTATTGAGCCGGTGACGTTCGAAGAAGCATTTTTGGCCCGTCGAATGGGGATTCCGATTGTTGAACCGTCCGATCTATTGGTCCGTAACCATCAGATCGTTCTGAAAACTGTTGGTGGCCTCAAGCCCATCGATGTCATTTATCGAAGAATGCCAAGTATTGAGCTCGATCCTATCGCATTCGGCTCTCACGGTCGGGGAGGCATCCCTGGCCTATTAAATTGTGTACGCCGTGGAACCGTAACTATCGTCAATGCTATCGGCTGTGGAGTCGCAGACAATAAAGCTCTACTTCCCTATTCAGATCAAATCATCCAATACTATCTCGGAGAAATTCCCTTACTCCCGACCGTTCCTACCTACATCTGTCGAGATCCAGACCAACGCCTAGAAGTTGAAGAGAAAGTCGATGATCTCCTTCTTAAACCCGTGCATCGAGAACACGAAACAGGAGGATTATACGAAGGAGGAGATCGAAAGACCTACCACCAACGAATGAAAAAGCTGTTGAAGTCGCATCCTAAATGGGTAGTGGCTCAGCCCTTCATTGATGCGTCTCAATACCCTCGCTTTATTGAAAAGAAGCTGGTTAATCGACCTGCCTATCTTCGTGCCTTTACGCTTCTGGGGGAACGTCCCATGGCTCTTCCTGGTGGATTAACGCGTCAAGCGCTTGCTAGCGATCCCTATCTTTATGTTGCTGATTTTGCGACAGGCACCAAGGACACGTGGATTCCCACAGGCAAAAAGAGAAAACGAAACAAAAAGCAGAAATCGGATCGTCAGCGGCCGATTGCTTCATTCTCGGACTTTCCTGTTTCGAGCCGAGTTGCTGAGAACCTTTACTGGATGGGAAGATATTCGGAGCGCGCAGAACATACGGCACGTATGGTCGATATTCTTGTTGAATCCGGTTGGAAACACATCGGGAAACGCGAACGTTCCAATCTATGGCCATTGTGGCAAGCGGCACGGCAAGCCTCAGGTGATACGACGACAAAAAAACGCAAAACCCCTCCCAAAGAAATCATACCGATCGCTCGACAGCTAATTCTGGATGATAGTTATTCGGGTTCTGCCTATAACAATCTCAAACGCGCCCACTGGAATGCAGCAGAGATTCGAGAATTTATTACTCCTGAGGTTTGGACTTGCTTGAATCATTTCACAAACTCCTGGGATGAGATTCCCTACAAGGGAAGAATTGCGCCCGCACGTCTTCAACCCATTTGTGAAGATGCTGTTTATGAATTCGCCCGTTTGAATGGAACCATCAATCGAACGATGCCTCATGACGATGGGTGGGAATGCTACCGAATTGGAATCCTGTTAGAACGAGCGATATCAACGACTACATCACTCGGAATCGTTCTGCCTCACGCCCTGCGTCATACTAATCCTCGAAGCCATGAAGATCCAGATTTGACGACACTTCTCCGAATGCTCGGATCTCTCGATGCCTATCATCGAGAATACCGATCGCGAACCTATGCTCGACTCGTAGCCGAACTTCTATGGAAGAATGACGAAACTCCCAATGCCTTGGCTTACTGCTTGAGATATATTTTCTACGGACTTGAGGCCCTGCATGATCGGAAACGAAATAGCCGCTCCTCATCACTCACTCTAGTCCGAGAGTTAAAATCACAGATCCGGAAATTGGATTTAGAAACCTTTTTCCCTAATCGAAGTATGGACTCCGATCAAGTCTCATCCCATGAGACAATGGATCTAGAAGCTCACGCCCAATCCATCGAACGATTTACGGGCTCGGTCAACGAAGCTCTCGGACAGCTACACACCAAAATCGAAGATCGCTTTTTCGCTCATTTATCGGGAGCCCATTGACTATGAAATTTACAGTCGTCCACAAGACGGAATATCACTACCAAACTCCTGCTTCCGAATCTTACGGAGAACTGAGAGTTTGCCCGAAATCTGATGTTTCGCAAAAAGTGAGCCGCCGCAAACTTGTGATCGAACCCGATGTCAAAGTTCAGCGATACACCGATTTTTTTGGCAATCAAGTTGAGTATTTTTCAATCCCCCGTCGCCACCAAAAATTGAGCATTAGCAGTCGAGCCGAAGTGCAAACGCAACCGGTAGTGATGCCGGACCATGCCAAAGAAATTACGGTCGCAGAAGCTCGTCAAGTAATGAGGGCACGTTTGCTCGAACACTATCCATACCTCCAGCCTACCTCACTCGTTCCGCTACGTTCCGCCATCGAACCTCTCAAAGTTCATCACATGTGTCGTGACACAGAACTATTCGCCGACGCCATTATGCGCCTCAACACATGGATCTTTGAAAATTTCACTTACAAATCTGGGTTTACGGAGATAACGACCCCTTTAAATCAAATTATTAAACATAAAAAGGGAGTTTGCCAGGACTTCGCACACTTAATGCTTTCTATCCTGCGAACCTATAAGTTACCGGCACGCTATGTCAGTGGATATATAGAAGCATATGATCCAGAAACCACAGATCCAAATCTCATTGGAGCAACGGCTAGCCATGCCTGGGTGGAAGTTGCCTTACCTGGCGGCAATTGGATCGGCTTGGACCCCACCAACAACCAAATCGCAGGCGAACGACACGTCAAAGTTGCTGTGGGTCGAGACTATCACGACGTTGCTCCCCTCACGGGAACCTATAAAGGAGCTCAGGACCAAAAGCTGGAAGTGATTGTTTCCGTGAAACGAAGAAAAGGAAAGTGAAGCATGAGACCTGAATTACAAAATACAGCTGAAGCGACAGAACAGCTTCTTAAAAAAGCTCGCTGTGTTTTGACGATGGGAGGAGAACCCACGTATTTGCCTCTCGATCCGAGTGGAGACGAATGGAACCAGGCCGCCCTCGGCCCCACCAAACTGGGATACGCTCGGAAGCTTGCGTTAAAACTCATCGAAACCCGTTTTCCAGGCGCACTGATAATTCAGACCTATGGAAAGACGTATCCTGGAGAAGCTCTTCCACGTTGGAACATCGTTCTTGAAACAGGAACGCCTAAGCAACCCATACTTTGGAGTCGTCCCGAGCTCTTTGCCAGTGATACGCCGCCGACTCAATCTATTTCAGTGTCCAAGGTACGCTCAATTTCCAAGAAGCTGGCCCAGGCCCTCGAGTTATCGGATCATCTGATGCAATTCAAAGATGCTTCTAGCACCAACCCCGCTTTTGTCCTTCCTCTCCGGTTTGAGGGTAAATCTTGGAAATCCTGCAAGTGGCCACTCTCTTCGACCTCTAAATGCTTGATCCCTGGTGATAGCTCTGCAGGTCTGCGACTTCCGCTCGACCGATTACCTAGGGGAACGCCAATAACTGCTCTCACAATTCAAGCCAGAGAAGGCGGGATTGAATTATTTCTCCCTCCGCTAAAGCAAAAGGCTTACCTCAACTTAATTGCCACCATAGAAGCCGTTGTAACCCAAACAGACTTACCTGAGCGCTCACTCATTCTTTGCGGTTATCTGTCTAAAGATGGAAATATCGAAAATCGAATTCTAATGGCATCCGACCCAGGAGTCCTTGAAATCAATCTTCCACCGCGCAAAACTTGGAAAGACTACGTTGAAGTCGCCACCGAAATCGATGAGGCTGCAATGAGTGTGGGCCTATGCACTCACAAGTTTCATCTGAATGGAACTCCACACGGAACAGGGGGCGGCGCTCATCTTGCTTTTGGAGGGCCCACTACTGAATCCAGCCCCTTTCTAACTAACCCCACCTTACTTTCGTCGGTAATTCGCTACTGGAATAATCATCCGTCTCTCAGCTACCTGTTCACTGGAACTTTTGTGGGACCTGGCTCACAAGCTCCTCGAGTCGACGAATCTAATCCACTGCTACTCGACGAGCTCGAACTCGCACTCAGGAATCTAGAAAAACAACCTAAAAAAGCGGATCAAGACTTTGATCGAATCTACCTGGCATTGAAGCATTTCTTCGTAGATGCAGCAGGAAATACTCATCGATCTGAAATCTGTTTAGATAAACTTTGGAATCTTGCTTCACCTAACGGCTGTCTAGGTATTGTTGAATTTCGAGCATTTGAAACAATGCCGCAAAGTGAGCTTCTCACTCTACATGCGCTCTTTATTCGTTCCATTCTTGCTCGTCTCATAAGTGAACCTTATCAAGTCCCCATCAAACGTTGGGGAACTTCCTTGCACGATCAATTTTTCTTAAAACCTTTCTTGGAACAAGATCTTAAACAGATCTCCCGAGACCTAAAAACGTTTGGCCTCACGTTCCAACCTCATTGGTTTCAACCGACACTCGATCACCGTTTTCCTCAATTGGGCATACTCAAGGGAAGCAAACCAAGTATCTCAATTAACGTCTACTCTGCATTAGAAAGTTGGCCACTGCTAAGCGAAGTTCCTTCAGGCAGCGTTACATCTCGCCCTGTCGACGTAAGTAATGAACGTCTCCTAATCACTTGCGGTGACCTTAGAGAGGCCAAAACTCATTATCTTCGCGTTGCCGGCACTCCCGTAGAACTCAGAGCATTTAAAGGAACCGCATTTCGAGGAATTCGTTACCGCTCATTTGCTGCCCATCTATCACTACATCCGTATTTAAACGCTTACGAACCGCTCCAGATTGAATGGGTTGAGCGAAAAACAGGAAAGATCGTTTCCGCCATTAAACGTTACTCATGGAACCCTAAGGGAAGAAACTATCCTAACCGCCCGACAGGCAAAGAGGAGGCAATACAAAGATTCACCTCGCGCTGGAAACCCTCTTCGTCTCGAAAAAAATACCCCTCTTCTTTCGATTTCTCAGATTCTAAAAATTGGACGTTTGATTTACGTAAGGGCTAACGCCGATTTCGATCGTCTACCATTCACTAAAAAGTCCGATCTTAACTACTAAACAGCACTCGGCTTTACCTCTCGAGGGCGTCGGCGACTTCCATGTTTACGATAGATTCGTTGTCGCTGTTTTTTTGCTTCATCACTACCTCGAACCGAACGAATTCGTTTTTGTGCTGATCTATAGACCGTCGCATGGTCAACTATAGGACCAGGATAGTCTTCACCAATTCTACAATGGCACATGGACTGTTCGAGGTCTGGCATCTTCCACGGTTCGGTAATATAAGTCTGCGGCACATTACGTAATTCGGGAATCCATTCTCGAATAAATACCCCGTCGGGATCTTGATCTAGTGCTTGCTTCGTTGGTGAATAGACGCGAATGGAATTAATTCCAGTGGTTCCACTTTGCATCTGTGTCTGACTCCAATGAATACCAGGCTCATAGTCGGTAAATAGTCGGGCAAGATGCAAGCCGGTCTTTCGCCAGTGCAACCATAGATGATAGCTTGCGAAGCTCATCAACATGGCTCGCATCCTAAAATTCATCCACCCTATTGCAGTCAAGGCGCGCATGCAGGCATCAACCATCGGGTAACCGGTTTTTCCCGAGACCCAAGCATGATAGTAGGTTTCGTTCCACTCATTCTCTCTCAATCCATCGCAGGATCGGAAGAGGTTCCTAAATTCAAGAGATGGCTCATCTTCGAGTTTCTGAATAAAATGGCAATGCCAGCGAAGCCTACCCATGAATGACTTGAGCGCAGATTTCCACGATTTCAAGGAGGGTTCGCTTGAGTCCAATTCACGCAGAGCTTTCTGCCGCCTATCTCCTATCTGATAAGCTTGGCGAATGCTGAGAGCTCCATACGTCAAGTAGGGAGAAATCCGGCTACAAGAATCAAAGGCAACAACAGGACTCGACATCTCCCGAGTGTAGCCCATCCCGCGCTCACTCAGAAACGATTCCAAGCACTCTAATCCCGCCTGAGTGCCTCCCAATTGCAAATGACGTTCCCCATCCGATGCAAGGCCAAAAATCTCAGGTCCAAGAATTTCGCAACTCTGGGAATCTGGAGACTTTGGCAATGACTCCGGAACCCGTGGAATTTCCTGTTTCATCCGTTTCACCCACTGCCGAGACCAACCATCGCGATTTGTTAATCGGCGAATCACACCATTTTGAGGTAGTTCAATCCAATCAACGCCGCTTTGTTTGCACCACTGGGCAACATCTTTGTCACGCTTGTAACTCAGGTCATTTCCGGTTTCCTCGTGGCTCCAAATTGTGCTGATTTGATATTCCACGTGCAGTTTAGAAAATGCCGCTACGGCTTCATCACGAAGCAGTAGGAGTCGCTGCCCTTTTCTGTTAAGCTCAGACCCCAATTCTCTGAGACAGTCATTGATAAATAGTAGATGTCTTCGAGAGAAGTCCTCAGCATTAATGATCGAATCCTCGTATAGGTAGACACAGCAAAGGGTGTTACCACGTTCCAGAGCTACCTCACTGGCTTTACTAAGTGCAGGGTGATCTACAACACGAAGATCTTTCTTGAACCAAACCAGCTCAACCGGCATTTTCCAGCTCCTTTAATCCGGGAAGACATTTTAAACCGTCTAACCAAACCGCGGACACTCCGTTGATCAAACCTAAGATTGAACCCACTACGACTCCCCGGTGGCAGTTATCACCACCAACCATAGCATTAGCTCGAATTCCGGCGTCAAAATCTCCCTGATATTTCCAAGCAAGATAAAGGGAAGCTGGAAACGAATCCTCAATATAACAGGCTGGGCTCATCACCCGACCGATAACCTCCCGGTCCGGCCGGTGGGACCATTTCTCAAATCGCTTTAATGAAACAAATGCATTGGCATGCTTTTGTAGTAAGGCATCAAGTGACTCACCGGCCTTTAGTCCTTGTAGAATTTTTACAAGACTTCGCGTTGACTGGAGGACTGTTTGATTTTTGTGCGTTAGGTTCACATGACCCAAAATACATTCACATGTTTGGTCTTCGGTATCGTCAGCGATAGCACTGAGGACCGCAAGAAGCGCTGGAACCGAGCTGAGTCCTCCAATGTGCTTGTCATCAATTCCACATTTCAGGAGCGGCTTTCCACTTGCTAAGTTATCAAAGAAGGCTCGGTGGTATTCCTCTAAATAGGTATCCCGATTCCATCCAGGGGTCCGCATGCACTCGACATAGTGCGTCAGCCACGCGACTTCATCATATCGACCTTGGGAGGCAACCATCTGATACAATTCGCAAGCCAACCGAAAGTTCAGCGTGTTTTCCCCCGACTCTAGGTCTTGGTGATAATGAATGTTTCTTTGACCCCAATATTTTGCATGCGCATGCAGAATATTTGCCTCGTCACTTTTAGGAACAAAACGGGATCTCCATAGAATCGAATCCGGATGTGGATTCTTCGGCTTTTGATATCCTTGAATCACTCCATAGTCTTCATCTAGAGCTGCTGTATTGTAGTACCAATGAACGGGCATCGAAACAGCATCCGCTACAAGAGACCCTAGAAATGCTTGGAAAAAAGCGTTTTGCTCCATAGCGAAACATACATGCAAAATGTTTTTTTGCCATGGATAGAGGCCCATGTTTCTAATTTTGCCTAATTCTTCAGATATTTAGTGAGCTTGAATTGATACGAGACGATTTACTAAGGGCAGCGGAAATAACTGCCTTTAAGAAAAACACAGCACTTCTAGCCATTCAATTCACCATCGATAAACGTGTTGTTTCCGCCCGGTCACAGTGGTTTACCTATCGCCGTATCATAGAGCTTCTTTCAGATTCTCACTAGGACCAGATAGCCTTGACGTAGCGGTACCCACTCTATGAGTTTTCGAGCCGAAAAGGGTGGTCGAACGTCTTTTCAAAGAGGTCTGATCTTTGAGCACATTTTTTAACTTCGCTGGAGAGGTGGCCTGAAGCTTCTACTCGACAGACATATTCAGCGCCTGCTTTCTCAATAGAAAGCTCTTTAACAATCGCTCGGTGCGAGTGATCTAAAGCATCGGCTATGCGGATAAGGGCGGAATTAATCGTCACTAATCGCTGAGCGCTTTCTGGGAGTTTTTCAAAATACGTATCATCGTCAGCGACGGGAATATTCTTCGTATGATATCGGGCAATTAACGAGACCCAAACGACTTCCTCCTCCGAAAGAGACTCCCAGCTAAATTCCCGAATCATTTGTCCAGAATGTCTGTGATGCCCTAACCCCGAGGGAGATCTCACCCATCCGATATCATGGAGTAAAGATGCGGCTGTCAACAGATAGCTCTCGTGCTCCGTTAAGTGATGCCAAGGCTGCATTTCTCTGAAAAGCAGCTGACTAATTAAGGTTACTTGCTGAACGTGCTTGGGCTCTGGTTCAATCTTTTCCATGAATCGTTCAGCCTCTTGCACAATGGGAGATTCGTAGTTATAGACCCGATGATAAACCTTAGGAAGAATCCACTTATTCGTTAGTCCTTTGATATAAAGAATTCCTGGATTCATAGTGTCACCCATTCCTCCTAAGCTTCATCTTTATGGCTCCCCATAACAATACTAGCCAATGGCTTGTCATCACTTCGTGGAGCGCCTCACAACATACATTTAGTTCTTCCTCTTTTACAGCTAGCGGCGGAGTAATCTTAAACGTTGCAGGATTATTTGCGTTATAATTTACCAAGATCGCTTTTGAAGCGTGTCCAACCAAATTGATAAATATCAGTCGAGGCACGAGTTTCTTCATCCACTTTTGATTATATTGAGAAACATTCATTTCAACCGCAATCAGTAACCCGTGAACTCGAATCTCTTTAACAAGATCCAGTTTCGCAATCGTTTCATAGAGTTGCTGGGCGAAGAATTGTCCTCGCTTCTCCACTCGCGATGGAATCTCATTTTTTTCACACCAGCGTATTACATTTGCAGCCGTCAAATAGCCCATGGGGTAAGCTTGTTGTTTTTTTAGCTCTGGAATAAGGTCTACATTCTTTTGCTGGACCGCGTCATAGACTTTGTCGGAAAAGAGTGCCATTGAAAATGGATACATCATATCACAAGTCGATTTACCAAGAGCCAAAAGGTCCGGATCCAAGCCTTTTTTGCGAGCAAGCGAAAAAGGCCCTACCCGATAAACTCCCGTCTGAATCTCATCAATAAAAAGAAGATATCCATACTTCTTCTTGTTCTGGCTCAAGAATTCTAAAACGTGATCCGGAACCGGATAAACCCCTGCTTCTCCGTTTATGAGTTCAACATGCACCATCGCAAAATCGTGAGACTGCAGTAGTGCTTCGACTTCGGAGAGGCTGTCATCAGCCCAAGGATCGCAACAGAAGACATCTGAATAAACGGGCTGTAAATGCTTACGGTATGACTCCTTAGCATTAGCAACTACGGCCAATAGTGTCTTCCCGGCAAACCCTTTCTTAAGAATGAGAATCTTCTTCCGTGGATATTGTGCCGTTAAAGCTAATCTTTGTGCATTTTCAACCGCACTCGCCCCACTCACCCCAGGCAATAGATGAGGCAATCCTGTTCGCTCTGACGTCAGCCTAACCAATAGCTCTTCGGGCTCTTCCCCACCCAATGCCAACATCTCAACTTCATCCAGATAAGTTTTTGGATTGTGCCCACGAATACTACATGCCACACCACTTACAAAATCCAAAACATCCCGGGTCCTTCCTCCCTTTTGATGAATTCGAACCACCAGATCCTCAGCTGTCAGGCGTGCTGCCTGAAACCCTAAGAGTCTCGTAACTTTCGCAAAGAAAGGGCTATAGAGCCTTTCAAAAAAGCTAAATCGTTTCTGGGGATCATCGATGATCTCATCGAGAAATGGCTGATATTTTGCAACGAGGTCCGGAAAGTCTTCCCGGATACATGCTACTAAATGACTACTTGTTATCGTATTAGGCTGATAGGTTGACGAATGAAAGAGATAGAGTCCTGGCGCATTCCAGGCATTATAGATATCCCTCTGAGCACAAAATGCCCCAAAAGGAACTTCGCGATGAATAAACGATTCATCAAACAGAATAATATCGGGAACGAATCCATTTCCTAACAAAAATTCCTTTGCCGGATGGTCTGCATTCTCAAACGTGCTTCGTTGCACCAATAAAACAATTAAGCAAGACTGCTCCTTTAGGTAATCTGCAAGGATCTTCTGCTCATCCGGTCCGAACTGCCTAAAATCCTCCGCTGAAAGAACAATAAATCCAGAAGCGGTGTTTCGTTCCAGACAGCTCTGAACCGAGCACACCGTATCCACATCGGGAATCAGAGAGATATTCCCACCCTCCACAGGTATTTCTGCAACAAAAGGAAATCTTCCTGACCGGTCCAAAATGACTCCCGAGGGAGAGTTGCCATTTTCATTCTGATAATAACGACACAACTTGATGGCTCCACTAAGAGCCTCCAGAGAACTATTCGCGATAAACGTTTGGCGAGTGGGAAGTTCCGAATCCTCGTGCTCAAAACCTTGACTGAGTCGATCCAAAAAAAATGCAGCCTCAATAACGTGTGGATTATGGTACAGACGAAAAAAATTAGGCTCACTACTCTTTAACATTCTCTGAAAAGTCAGTCGGAGCCGACTAGGAATCGAATACAATGCCGAAGCTGAGCTCATGATTCACTTCCCATCAGGTGCTTACCGGGATGCATCCGGATGGTGCCTTTACACATTTCCCGCATCCCTTGATCAAATCGCTTTTGGTGACGCTTCAACATGAAGATATCGATACTGTAGAGTTGTCTTTGAAAAAACGGTGAATGCATCAAATCATCTGGCTTCACTTTACGAAAATTAAGTTTCTGGATCGGGAATTTGTGATGCTCTTCCAGAAACGTTCTAAAGTCACGTTCTTCCAAAAAGAACTCGGGACCATATCCGAACGCTTTGACATAAAAATGAAACAATGGGGCTTTGATTGGATGTTCTTCCATCGCATCCCATAAACCTCCGACATCATCACGAGGTAAATCGTCTCCCTCGACTTCATTCGTATCTTGGGCCAAATAATATTTATTAATCGTTACCTGAGTGCTGGTCGATTTCGTCTTTCGAATTTCGAGATTATTAGGCTCCGGATCATGGAGCTCTTTGATGAGATCATCGATACTAGGCGATTCTAGTTCCTGTTGCTTTCGAACGTATGAGGAAATTTCCTTAATCTTTATTGCGAGCCGCAGAACAACAATGGGACGACTGAGATCGTAAATCGTTTCTTTGAATGCCTCAGAATCCTCTCGCAACGTCACAATTTCGTCCTCACTGACATTATAAAATGTCACTTCTGAAATCGTTTCCCCTAGGCTACTAAATTTCCGGGTTGAACCATGCACGGGAATGAAGAAAGCAGAACCGGCGCTGATGTAGCTATAGTTGGGAACCACATGAAGCGTTTTCTTATCTGGCTTAAGGGCTTCATAAATCCCCCGAAATGTGACGCCCGCCTGGACATTCACTTCATCTTCGGAAACGAACAAGATCTTATTGAAGCAAACGGTGCAGATAACGGTCTTTCCAGGATAGCTTCTCCCATAGTGATTGATTCCATTATTATAACCGACCACTTTAACATCTTCAAAATTGTGAGGATTACATAAAGACAGGACTTCCTCTTCAGAAGTGGGAAACAGCGTGTGGCACCGCCAGACTCGGAAGTTCAATGATTTCCTTTTAATTGCTAGTAGGACTCCTTCGATCAGAAGCCCCACTCCCAAAAACCAAAGACATTGATTGAGTCCAAACAAGACACTCTTTAGAAGACTAGAATCCCGATTCGCCAACAAGACCTCCGAAACCCTTTTATTTTCCCCAAGAAGTGTAACAACACGGCCAGCAACACTTTTTTCTCCGATCAACTGCCGAACAATGGATCGAACACGCTCCGCAGAAACAAAAGGACTTTGATATCTGGGAGAACAAAGTGGAGCAAGAAACCAAAAAGCTCTGAATTGGTTCGCTTCAAGCAGGTTTCCGAGACGAAGAATCACTAGCGAGCCATCACTTTCTTTGAACTCGGCTTTTAGGAATTCCTCAGCCTGTTTAAAGTAAGAGTGCACTTCTGAACTCTGGTTTTCCGAGGGCAAATGCCGGATAAAATAGCTCAAAAAAACAAAGCTCTCTACACCTGCATCCTTTACTTTTCTCACTGCTAGCTTCAGCAGATCAATATCATACCCGTCCGAACCAAAGACCACCGCATCGTATTGGGACGCCTTAGGATCAGAGATCTTTTCCGAAGAAACAAGTGCGCTGCATCCCACGCAATCGACGTTTGTTTCTTGAGTAAAAGACAGCAGGTCATCTCCAAGGACTAAAAGCTTCATAACAAATCAGTATATTGCTTGGACCAGAATCAGTTGCCACATCGAGGTCCTTTTGTGTTATTACTGCACCTTTCATGGATTGGAATCAAGAATACGATGTCATTATTATAGGCACAGGGGCAGGCGGCAGTGCCGTCGGTTGGGCGCTCCAAGGTTCCGGAAAGTCGGTTCTTTTTCTCGAAACAGGCGACTTCATCCCTCAAGAAGCCGACAATTGGTCTCCCGAAGCGAATTTCAAAAGCAAAAAGTATTATGAGCGGGCCCCCTGGTTCGATGTAGATAGTAATTCGTTTTTCCAGACCCAAGAAGTTCCTGCCGTCGGGGGAAAGACGAAAGTATGGGGAAATGCATTAAGTCGATTCACGCCAGAAACATTTGATGCGTATGAAGAAGCCGAAGGGCTCTCTCCTGCTTGGCCGATTTCCTATGAAATTCTTCGCCCATTTTACGAACAAGCAGAACAGTTATATAAAGTTCATGGCGATAGCCCAGAGATTCCCTACGCCTATCCTGGGCTTCCTTACGATTCTGAGATTCGACCCATCGTTAACACCTGGGAACAATTGGGGTTTCCCGTTAAGAAGCTTCCACTCGCTCTCGACGTGCGCGAACAAGGACGTTGTACACCCTGTCAACGCTGCGTCGGCTACGTCTGTAAGGTTCATGGAAAATGTGACGCTGACGTTACTGTCATGCGTCCTTTGTTAGAAAAAAAAGACTTTCAATTACTGACGGGCGCAACCGCTAAGCGATTAATTCCTTTCGAAAACAAAGCTGACCGTATCGATTCCGTGGAGATCCAATGGCAGGGACAGACTAGACAGCTGAAAGCAAAGCAGATTGTCGTATCCTGCGGAGCCGTTAATTCATCGCTTCTTTTCATGAAATCCAAAAGCAAAACCTTCCCAGAAGGTCTTGCTAATTCTTCAGGACTTCTTGGGAAAAACCTCATGTTTCACAACATCATTGGACTAGGAGGAATTCGATTAACTCACCGCCCTTTTCTCGCGCAGTCCTACCAAAAACTGTTTCAGATCGATTTCCCAGTGAATCAGGGGAAAGCCAATGTAAATTTTCAAGCTATTGGTGCGGCACCGCTTGAACATGTAGCAGGCCCTCCTCTCTCCTGGATGCCTCACATCGCAAGGTTTCTCAATAAACGCACCTTACTTATGACCATGCACAATGAAGATTTACCTAAAACCGGAAACTGCGTTCGCTACACGGAAGATCGAGTCGAGATTCAACACGAGCCCAACAATGACCAGTATTTGCTTGAAAAAGCCACGGTCATGAAATCCGCGATTCGTAAAGCAGGGTTTCCCATTGTTGTGATGCAAAATTTAATCGGTTCTAAACTGAAAATGGCCTACGCCTCTGGCACCATGCGGTTTGGAAATTCACCCAACGACAGCGTTCTAGATTCCAATTGCCGTTGCCATGATTTAGAAAACGTCTACGTAGCTGACTCCTCATTTTTTCCTTCAGCAGGATCGCACAATATCGGCCTGACTGTCATTGCAAATGGATTACGGGTCGGCTCTCATCTTAAAAGCCTCTAGCGCCTTCGTCCACGGTTCCCCCTTTACAGCGAGAGACATTCCCCTATTCCAAAAGGAATGAGCAGTGTCGATCTTTACACCGAAACCTACAAACACTACGATAAGGATGATCAACAAGCGGTCGCCTTCCCAACAACCGTTGCTCTTGGACAAGTGGCCAAGTATCGCATCAACAAAAATAATGATGCTATTCTCGACACTGCTGCGGGCACCGGAAAATTCATTGCTGATCTGAAACGATTATTCCCCGATGCCGAATACACGGCCGGAGATCTCTCGGACAAAATGATCGAGATCTGCCAGAAACGTAATCCGGGCGTTAAGACCCTCGTTGAAGATTGCACCAAGCTTGGTCAACACTTCTCAGCGGAAAGCTTTGACCTTCTACTAAATCACTTAACCTTAACCTATCTTGAAGATCATGAAGCATTTTTCAAAATGACTCACTCACTGCTCCGAGATGAAGGTGCTTTTTCCATTGTTTCCGGTATTCGGGCTGCTTACTCGAATTGCAAGCAGCTGATTGCCGAGTTCCCCAACCCGACTTTGCGAGAACAATTAGTAAGCGTCACTGCCAATGATCTTCACGTCCCGGAAACCGTTGAGTCGTGTTGTGACTTGTTGGAAAAAACTGGATTCAAAGTTCTCGAGCACCACCTCGTTGAGCGAGAGCTTATCTTTAATGAGTTCGATGACTTCGTTCGTTACTTTCAAGAACAAGGCTGGGGGCTCCAATATATGGATGTAATTGGCAAACAAATGGAACAAGTCAAAGCGTCCTTTCCAGCCGATCTCTTTCCATTACAGCCATTGTACGATTGAAATCCTGGAATGGAA
>JBCCKK010000038.1:0-16123 GCA_039027395.1 Verrucomicrobiota bacterium
ATCGTTCGACGGAATCCTCCAAACGCCGACAAAAACAGAGCGAGGAAGACTACCCATTCGATCCAAGCAAACCCCTGAAACGTCACCTGACCTACAAGTAAAAGACTTTCTCGGCTGACGCCCTCAGCGGTAAATTTGATTGGAGCGGCGTAAAAGGAAACTCCTAAAATCAATCCGATCCAGATCAATGCGGTGGTTGAGCACAATTCGTTACGAACCGTTTTCCATTTCTGAGCATCGCTTAAACCATTCATACTCCGACACTGAATCTTACGTGATACAATTATATCTCAACTAAAGATAGTGAACAAATCCCAAACCAAATTCCTATGTGAAGTCAGCGTAAGACCTACTCAAAACATCGTTTAACCAACATTTTGATCAATCTCAACAACTCGACCGCATTAATACGAACTTCCCTTAAATCTCCTTCCCAAATCAGATTACCTCTAAACCAAGCAGTCAACGTATCAAAATCTCCTACTCGAATCATTCGTCGCGCTTCTCGAGGAAAGTTCGCTATGGTTATACGGCAAGTTGTAGTGACAGCACCAGGCCCCTCGATTCCTTTCACGAAGGCATTTATTCCTGGGCTCCAGTCAACTCCGGCCAATTGAGCCGCATAGCACCAGGAAATAGGTCGAGGATTCAATTCTAAAAGATACGCTTTACCCGTGCTACGATCTCGAATCCAATCGAATCCACAAAATCCATGAAACTGGGTGAGGTTTCCTGACTCGGTAACCCAGCCGTCTAGTTCTGGGCAATTAACTGCTACCATACAAGCAGATGGGCCAAATGGAAATACCAGCTTTTCCTTATGCGCATGTGACCACTGAATAGGCCGACCATGATAAAACAACACAGATGTCATATAAGTATCCCCATCAATCCATTCTTGGACGTGACAGGATGAAGCTTTGCCATCTACTAATCTAGGTATATCGATTACGCTGCAACCCTTTAGGCAAAACGTCAGCCCTTTACCCGCAAATCCAAAATTCCGCTTCACCACATATCCGGTTTCGAAACCACCTTCAACACAGTCATTCAACAGAGAACTATTCTCCAACAGAACAGTTTTGGGTATAGGAAGTCCTGTATCGCGACAAGCGCTGAGAAAGGCCCATTTATCCGTACATATCTGCTTGAATGGTGAGATACGAGGGAATGGGAATTAAGACTGCAAGAGGTTCGGCAGATTCCTCGCGTTCGCATACGCCCAGACAACCGGCTCATCAACCCAAACAATCCAATCATAGTTTACCTCGCTCAGTTTTTGATCCCATAGGTTAGCGTTATCCAGCGAAACCACATCGGACAATCAATGACAGCGGCAAGATCTCGCCAAACGAATGGCAGGATCGCAAATACTATCCACCTGCCATCCCAATTCATCCAAGAGTCGAGCCAGGCTGACTCCCGTTAGCCAATCTGTTTCTTGAGTTAGTAGCGCCCGTCGCACACTCCAAGCTAACCCCAAATTTATTCTTCTGTCATCTCTCGAAGTCTTTGTAGCTATCCAAGAAGCCATCTCATTTTCAAAGAAACTCTGTTAGCCAAAAATATTTCTGCTATCAAAAAATCTGTGGTTCGATTACTACTTACACTATTAGCTTTCGCTTCGGTTTTCGGTTCCTGCAGCCGCTCGCCTTCCGTACGGATTCTTTTCGTTGGCAATAGCCTCACCTTTGAGAATAATCTCCCGGCAATGGTGCAGCAGATTGCACAATCAAAGGGTCTGCGAATTGAAACTGCCATGTATGCTAAAGGAGGTTATCGCCTCAAAAATCATGCATCTGATTCTCAGCTAGACGCTCTACTGCAAAGCGAAGTATGGCACATTGTTGTCCTCCAAGAGCAAAGCCAGTTGCCGGCTTTTCGATCAAAACAAACGCGAGTCGATGTGTTTCCATATGCTGATCAGCTTGTCAAAAAAAATAGGGGTATTAATGCTTCCGCAAAGATTGCTTTTTACCAAACGATGGCACACCGCAACGGTGACAGAGAAAACGCCCAAGCCTTCCCAGAATTGGGCACCTATCGAGGAATGCAGGAACGAGTGAACGCCACGTATAGGTCGATGGCCTTAGATCATCATGGTATTCTAATCCCGGTTGGAGAACTTTGGATCACAGCTCGTCAGAACAATGCTTTACAGATTCCCCTCTACCGTGATTCTGTCCACCCAAGCAAGTCTGGGACCTACCTGGCTGCCTGTATATTCATTAAAACCCTCTTCGATCAACCCGTTTCAGGAGCCTGGATTCCTCCAGGCATCAAACCACAATACGGCAACACACTCCAACGCCTAGTCGATGAACATAGACAATAATTCCGTTAAAAAAACTTGTCAAAAACACGGCAAAGGTTATCAATCTAATTGTTTAAGATGAAAATCCCAAAGACCTATCTCCAAGTTTCTTCACATCAGCGATTCGAAGTTGAATCAATGCTTTGTGCTTGGACACCGAACCTACGAATCCTTGTAAAACTTAAGGAGCATAACAAAACCGAGCGGATTGGTTAGATAATTTTTTAAATAGAATAGTTTTTCAACCCTCTGCAGGTCCTACCGCAGAGGGTTTTTTGTTATCCACCTTTTTCCAACTCAAAGCAACCCATATTGAACACGTTATGAGAAAATTTTTAAGTGATCTAATCCAAGACCTCTCCAGTCTGCCCAAAGCTTCAGTGGTAATCATTGTAGGGAATTTTATCAATCGACTCGGCCATTTCGTCATGCCCTTCCTGGCCCTCTATCTAAGTCGAAAAGGCTACAGCTTTACAGATTCAGGACTAGCCCTAGCAACTCATGGAGCGGGGCTATTAATCGCTGCTTTCCTAGGAGGCTACTTTGCAGACAGTATCGGCCGCAAAAACACGATTCTGATCTCATTGATTGGAAATGGTGTCAGCATTTTGGCACTTGGTTGTATGGATCATTTGTCAGGAATACTGATCTGCTCGGGACTGGTTGGCCTGACGAGTGGCATGTATCCGCCGGCTGCCAACGCCCTAATCGCCGACCTCGTTCCAGAAAGCCAGCGATCAACCGCCTATGCGTCTGTGAGACTTGCCGTCAACGCCGGATTTGCTTGTGGCGCCGCAATGGCTGGATTTCTAATGAAAGGCCCACTTTGGGTTCTTTTTGTGGGGGACGCATTAACATCACTTGTTTATGCTGTCATTGTTGCTGCATTACTCCCAAGTTTAGGAGCGCATAGACAGACATCGGCATCGATTTTCAAACTAGTTTACGACTGGAAAATTACCTTTGTAGATGTCGCTAGAAATCCAGCCTATTTACGACTGCTATTTTCGTTGCTACCTATCATTTTGGTCTTCATGCAGATCTTCTCAACATTGGGAGTCAGTATTAAGAAGATGGGCTTGGATGAGTCCTACTTTGGCTTACTTCTTGCATTCAATGGAGGATTGATTATCACCTTAGAAATCATCATTACACGTTTGGTGAAACCGATTCGAAAACTTTGGGTAATGGCTTTGGGTTTTTTACTTATTGGAGCCGGTGCCGCTGGATTTGCCTGGAGTGAAACAATGTCCCATCTATTGCTTTGTATTGGGATTCTCACCTTCGGAGAAATGCTAGCATTTCCAACAGCAATGGCATACAGCGCAAAACTCGCGCCAGAGAAGATGCGAGGACGCTACATGGGGCTAGGAACTGTGAATTGGTCGATTGGTAGCCTCGTGGCTCCTCTTGTAGGACTCTGGCTACTCGAAACTTTTGGATCAGTCAGCTGGGTTGCTTGCGGCGTCTTAGGAATCATTGCGGCAACGGTCATATTATGGCCGTTGCCGTTTGCATATCCATATTCCAAAATTCAATCGCCATTATTCTCGAACTTCATCCGCTTCACCCCTGGAGAAAAGAGATCTTTCAGATTCAGATGTGTGTCTTAAAAATCATCCTAATAGTTTCACTCGATCAAAAATCTCAACTACTAATCGAGGATACGAATCTGAACATTATCAATAGCAACTTGGTTTGGTCCGGTTTTGGGCAGGAGTTGTAAGCTTAAAAATAGGTATTCCGAGTCTTTTGGAACATTGTAGTTAGCCTTGATAGTTTGGAAAACACCCAGGGGGCTAGCAAGTCCAAGAGGATACCAATGGGGCTTTGGGGTCGGTTGAAGCGCCTGCGCCCCCTGGTGATTTCCATTCTTAACTTCGGCAATCACTCCCGACCAATGACTAATCGCCTGATCATTGCTTAGGTATGCGGCATCGAAGGAAAATTGAATTTGTTTACCTGCAATGTCCTTACTGGGAATCACTTGAGACAAATGAGGGCTTGGCTTTCCGGTTTTAACGATTTCTAGAATAGCTACCTTACCACGACCACCTATGGTTCTAATCCAAGCATCTTTTGCAACAGCACCGAAAGAAGCTCCACTGTGAGTCCAGCCTGAAGAACCAGATTCAAAGTCCGGATTGACGATCAGACTCGCTGGCGATCCCTTGATCTGTTCTGTAACATCTACCAATGGTTTGATCACAATATCATCTATAAAGGTTTGTCCCGATTCAGGACTCCAAACGGTCAAAAGGACTTCCGATAAATGGTTCGGATAAGGCGCTTGGGTTTCGATATCAAGTGAATAGTAATTCCAGTCATTCTTTACTCTCGTTGGAATCTTATAGGTAGTTTCCGCAGATTGTCTTTTTTCTCCCGTTTGCGTCTCTCGGGGATGGACGACTTTGACTTGAATTTTTGGAATTTGGGTTGTTTTTAACCAAAAGGAAAGTTGGTAGGTCTGATGTGGAGCAACAACAAACTCAATCAACTGAAACCCTTTACGCAATTCCCAAGACTTTTCACCATCAGGCGTATGATTTTCTTGGTTGGTAACAACTACCTTTTTTTGATTACTGAAACAGCCTCCATAAAGATGGGATTCAAAGTTACCCGGCCAGTAAAGATTTTTTCTTTCGATGTTTTCGCTTGAATATGAGGTGAGACGGATGACTACTGCCACTAAAACGAGGACCATTAAACCTGGGTTCTTCACTTTTCTAACAACATACAACATTATTTCCCCTAAATTCTGTAACCATTGATCATTTTAACCTAAAGAAACCAGACTTCTCGCATAGCCTGAAACAGTCACAATCTTTGAAACGAGTTTCATTTTCGGGAGCACACTCTCAAATTAGTTTGTTAGAAGTGGATTCTAACAATAAACACAATAATGACCGAGTTTATGGAAATCTATTGGTAGATCTCAGGAATACTCCTATTTATGGATCACACGCCTACGTAGAATATTACTCAAATAACCTGCAAGACACTTCTGCACACCATTTTTCCAATCCATACAACTGGGATTTTCGCCTGGTTGAAACCAGTTCAGCCATCGGCTATGCCTCTAATGAAACGGCATTCCCCAATGATGACCAGCAAGGAGATCTTCGGCCGTCACCGGATGCAGGCAATGTCGATCAAATCGATGCAGGTGCTGATCAATGGGTCTATATTCCGGAAATTGATACGATGCTCGGTAAATGGTTTGCCTTTAAAAATAAGGCAACTGGAAGATACTTAGACACCCAAGGAGCCGGCCTCATTGTAGGCAGCACCGGTCCCGGTGGCTACGATCGGGATTTCAGGCTAGTTAAGCATACGGCTAGTGGTTCGTATAACATTGAATGCCGTCATACCGATAGAAACCTTTTGGATACCGACAGCAACGGTAAAGTTAAGTGGTCTACCTATACAGCTCCCTCAGGTAATCACGATCTAAGCTGGAATATAACGGCATTAGGATACAACACATTCTTATCTAATAATCGTGCTACTGGAAGACACTTTCTAACTGCTGACTCCGCAGGCAAGATTTTTTATGGAACCCAAGCCCAAGAATCCGATCCGTGGGAGCTTGTATTCCGTGCCTACGAGTAGAAGCTGTTAGTCATTGGATATCCTATTCGAAAATCAAAACGTGGTAGCTTCAAGTAACCGGTACCTTCTACTTGTATGGGGAAAAGATTGAGAAACACGTTCTATCCTGCTTCGCGTTCCCTACGGGTTGCCCCAATTTCGTAACGAAGAGCTTTCAAACTTTTCCAAGGTTCACTATCCCGGATTTCAACGAACATCGGAACATGATTAAGAAATCCATTTCGCCACGACCACAAAATACCTGTATATGAAATCAACCCCTTTCGCCACCCATATAGCGGATAATGGTTCCGAAATTTACCCCCCTCGAATGCAATCTGATGAATATGCAAGCCAGTAGCTTCTCTTCCGAGAAGAGAGCACCAGGCATTTAAGCTAAACTCATTCGATAGGGGCCGGTTATTGAATGCATGGCCTACATCAAAATGAAAACCCCACTTCTGATAGCAACTCGTGTTTCTTAATAAATCGATCCACATCCGAATTTCCTGTGGAGTATAACCAAATCCCCGGGAGCTATCATACTCCTCCGATGCATTTGTATGAAGATTCTCAATTCCCAGAATCATCGAAGAATTGATTGCCGGACGAAGCGTGCTAATCTTGAATTCCAAAAACTCATTTTTAATCTCACCGTGATCGCACAAATCGGCAACTGAAACCCGCGGAGGATGAATCGTCATCGCTTGAGCCTCCAGTTCTAAAGCTAGTTCAATCGAATCGTTCCATAGATCACAATTCTTTACTCCAATCTTCGAGTCCCAAAACAAGTCCGGCAGATGAACCGACAAATAGGCTCCTTCCACCTGGGAGCGCCAGGCTTTAACAAGTTCATTTAATTCATCGAAGTTTTCCTGAAGTGCAGACGGTCCACGAATCTCTACCGCTTCAACATTATTTTCTATTGCCCACGAGATTCCATCCAGCGTCTGGTTCATACATGAAAAACCAAGAGCCCGCTCCAATTCCTGTTTCTCATCAGTCTCCCATAGTGAGACACGCCCTTCCTCGAATTCAAGTGCTTCTCTAGTCCACTTCCCTTTATCTAGAAAAAAACAAGCAACTGAGGGATCTCCACCTCGAGCTGTATCTGGATCTAATCCTCGAATTCGGTGAACTTCCAAAGAACCAAAAAAATCCACCGAATCTTCATGATTGTGCCCAACTACCGCCAAGCTAACTCGACTATCTTGAGACACTACACATAACCATTCTTGGCTATTTTTATCTAGTAAATCAAACGGGTAGTGATTCACCAAAGCAATCGAAGTCAAATTCGCGTTTCGCGTAAGTTCCAAATACCTCTCACGATCGCCCATCTCAATTCGGCCATGGGAGGAATCAAATAGGAATACCCCACAGGATCCGAGCACAAATGAGCGGTTCTCTGAAAAAAGAAGGCTTCGATCACTTTCCCCTATCTCCGTTCTTCTATCGGTATTCCCGGGAACCCTTATGAGCGGAATATCCAAACCGGCTACGATCGAATTAAAATGGTGGACCTGGTTAGCACATCCTCGTTGGGTCATGTCGCCATTAAAAACGATCACATCGAAATTACATTGATTCAGCGTATCAACAGCCCACCTAAGGACAGCTTCTTGAGATGTATTGGAGAATTCGCTAAGATGAAGATCCGAAAGAACCGCCATTGAAAATGCGTTATCCGATTTAGAATAGGTATCCAACCGAGTTCTTTCCAAAATTTAAGAGCCAAACCATCCTCAAGAGTACTATCACGCTCCCCATGGATTCAAATCGTCTTCTTCTAAGATAGAATCGGAAAACGTAAGTGCAGGATTGGCTCCAATCTCATCTATCTTTAAGATCGGTGCCGCTACTGCAAGAAGTAAACGGCCTGCTTATCAAATGAATAGGTCTTGCCCCTCTAGGTCACTTTCCGCCAACATGAATCAGTGCCTTATAGCTATTTTGTTGAGGGATCAGGATACTTGGTATCGTTCTCGTTGGCGGAAGCATTTTGCTTCTTGGAGGGCTGACACTACTTAATCTGGCCACAAAAATATGCCGCTGTTCCTTAAAACGCATGCAACACCAACTACTGGAAACTGCTGAAAAGTACTCTCAATCTACTTATCAGTTGATTCCTAAAGAAGTTCCTTATTGCAAACGGCCGCCAACCTCGAAGATGGCTAAACGTCAATGATTACATGTTAGCTAACGAAGAGGAACACTCCATATATGCCAAGATGATACAAGAAGACATGGAACAAGAAGCACCAGAAATCGAACAATGACTCGATTCGGATAAAGATCATTAGTTTGAGTAGGAAATCATCGAATGAAGTGAACATGGTGGTAAGTATTTTTGTCCCGCATTCACTACCAACACAGCAAATATTCAAATCAAACACTCACGCCACTAACAACGCAAATATTATATTTAGCCTTTACTATTGCTAGGCACCCATTTCGCTTCTAGAACGATAGGTAGCGTATGACTACTAAAGACGATTTCTTGAATGGACGAAAAGAAAGTAAAAAGCAAACAGCTGCGCAGCAATTTCAGCTTGATCTGGGTCAGCTGTTCAGTCTCACAGGTCTAGTTTTACGCGACCATGTTGATCCAAAGTTTCTTCTTTCGAAGCAAACCGTCGAAAATGCGGAAGTCATCCCGTTAGCAAAAGCACCTAGTGTCCTTCGCGATGACGATCTCCGAATCAAACCGCTACTCAAGACTCTGGAGCCAGAAACACCGGTGATTCTGATTGAAGTAAACGTGAGCCAACGAAAACGAAGGGTTTTGTATCTGCCCTTCGCAGATGTTACCGACGATATCCACGTCATCTTGGAGGAAATGGGATGGCGCCCTCCTGGAGGCGAGGAAATCCCCGTCGGGCAAGGTCCTCTAGGAGACGTGCCCCGCAATGGCCGGAATCGACTGAATGATGAATTTGGTTTACTGGGAATGATTATCGGAGACGAACCCGGCATGTTTGGGGAACGACCACATGGTTCGATATTTCCGATGCTCGATGACTGGGCGGACTCGATTCTGGGAGTTACTGCCGGAATGGAAATGACTGGCGGTGATCCCTATTGGGACACCCAGAATCGAGTTAAAGAAAAGTCAGACGGACACAAGACGAGGCGAGATGCTTATAAGCGAATCCAAGATGCCTATATTGACATTTCGTTTACATATTCGAACGACCAAAATGACGAGATCAATCAGAGCCTTTTCGCCAGCGATGCCGCAAGAAAGGAAGCTGATAACCAAGATAAAAAAGTCGTCCAAGGATATGTGGTTTCAATGCTGCTAGGAAAGAAGGGCAGCTACGACCTAGCAGAGCGTTGGCTTAATGGAGAATTTGAAAGCAAGGAAGGTGAGGACAAGGGAACGGTCGATAAGGAATCGGAGACAGCTTTCCGTGACGCGGTCGTCAAAGTCGTTGGTGAAGACGGGGCAGATCAAGTCTTCGAACAGGCAAAACAAGCCAATGAAAATAAGAAGGAAGAAGAAAAAGAACCCACCGAGCCAGATGAGCCAACAGATTCCGATTTCGATAACGGTACCGAGGAATACCCAGATATTGGAGACCTCGGTTATCCAAGGGTTACGGATCCCGAAGCTCGAAAAGCCTTAGAAGAATATTTTTCCTGGATTTTGAACTACGGCGACTTGGTCACAGACCCACCACAGGATGGAGTTGGCGGCAGGTCGGATGGATCGATACCCGCCCGGATATGGGATATTCTGCGCAGGGCTCCAAGCGATGATGGGGGTGAGGATCCTCGCAATCCGTTTCAAACCCCTTCTATTTCTGACGAGGAAAGAATACGACTCATTGAGTCAATGCGCGCGAAGCTGGGAATCGCAACCGGATTCTATGACCCTCGAGTGACAGATCCGCCGAAAGAGATTGCCGTAGCAATTGCACTTTCGGCAGCAACAGCTTCTCAGGTAGGAAACGGCGCGTCGATGAACTGGTTCACTTCATCACTTGCTCTTGGCGAAATATCTGTAGGTGACTCATTATTAGAGTCCAAAGCCAACCCAAGCATCGCGGCTAGCACATAGTCCTTCTGGCGAAAGAGCTAGTTTTTCATCTATATCAATCAAAACTTGGTTCCTCTTGGGTTAGCCCGTCGGCTATTCCTCGGAATTCTCCCTTCTCCTGCAACAAATAAGCCTTGCTCAACAATGCCATTTCCCGCGAAAATAAATCGATGCCTTATAGCCATTTTGTTGAGGGGATCAAAATACTCGGCATAATTCTTGTTGGTGGAACCATATTGCTTCTCGGAGGTCTGGCACTTCTTATTCTGATAGCAAAAATATCTCGACATGTACTAAAACGCATACAAAGGCAACTCCTCGAAACTGCCGAACAATACGCTCAGTCCACCTACGAAGCAGTCCCCAAAGAAGTTCCCCATCTCCAATGGCGTCGACATCTACGCCAACACGAATCATGGCTAAGCGATCAAGGATTTTCTCACCTTGTTACCTTGGTTAATGTCCCCAGTGAATCCGAGCAACTCACCAATCGCCACATTAATTTTCTTGATTCCGACAAAACAACGTTAGCCTGCCTAACCTACATGACCTTACCTAGGCTCGATCCAATTATCGGCCTATCGCTTCCATTGCCTCGTTGGACAGGAGTTCGCGAACAACACTTTAACCTTGAGTCCCACTTCCTAGATGGGAGTGCCTTGATTACCATGGATACGGATCATGACTGCCGTTGGCCTGACGGATACGAAGTTAAACGGCCTGAAGATGCTAGCGACTCTAATGACCTTCTAGAATACCATCAAAACAGGTTAAAAGAGCTAATTACCACCGGCCGCCAACCTCGAAGATGGCAAAGCGCGGAGGAATACATGCAAGCACACCAAGAGGAACACCATATGTATGCTAAAATGATGCAGGAAGACATGGAAAAAGAAGTGGAAGAGATCAAGAAAAGCATCGATTTAGATGAGGACCTTTAATTCAAATCGCTCTTAACTCAATAAAGAAGCTTTCTTGGCATATAACCAAACAACTACTGATAACACCTCTTTTCATTTTTGACTTAGAGAGCCGAGCAGCATTTACCGGAATCTTGGCGAAATAGCACTGGATCAGATTTCAGAGTTACCGAGAATTCCAATACCACGACCGCTTATTTCGGATGTATTCTTAAGGGGTAGGATTGGCACCCCAACCAGTAGCAGTGTTGTCTAATCAAACCCCCAGCAAATCTTTAGTCACTGTCTTCGCTTTCGATTGTTTCCAATAAATCTCTAGCGGATTCGATCAGGTCGGCACTTTGATCACCACCGCCCTCAATCACACGCTCAAATAATAAGACTGCTTCATTGCACCTTCCCATTTCTTTCAACAGAACCCCCAAGCTATAGACACTATTCAGTGTCGATGAATGATTCTTTCCAAACTGACTTTCGCGAGCTGCGATTACTTCCCGGTGTAGCTGTTCCGCTTCAGCGTAGCGCTCAATTTCATAAAACAGCACTCCTAAGTTCTGCTTGGTTACCAAAGTGTCCTCATGCAGTTCTCCTAGCTGATCCTTCTGCAATGAAAGAATATGCTGATAAATCGTTTCGGCCTCAGAATATCGTTCTAGACTCATTAACGCACCTGCAATTGACAAACGGCTCATCCAGACATCTGGGTGTGACCTACCCTGATCGCGCTCACGTAATTGGTAAGCCTTTTCAAATAACTCAAGGGATTCCCTGTGATTACCAACTTCCTTGGCTGCCAAAGCCCTGGATTCCACATTGATAATCCTAGACCAATCGATACGTTTCAACATAGATCTAAAGCGTTCGGAAATCTTTTGTTGCCAGGAATCAATCCAAGGTCTGGGATCAAATTTTAATTCCTCCGATAGCTCTTCTTTCCATCTACGATCTAGCTTTTCCAAAAAGCGCTCTTCCTCAAGGCGGCAGAGGCGTTCGATTCTGATCCTTAGCGATTTTGTATAGGCAACATGCTTTGCGAAGATATGACCATGTGTTGCTTCATGAATAATGGTTAAAGCCAAACGAACAACATTCTTTTCTCGTTCCTCAGCAACGCCATAACCCAAAAAGTCCAAATAGCAGACACGAAAAATTCTTTGATACCTTCCCAGAGACAGTAACTCAGAATTCACGATCCAATTAACATGACGACAAACCCGCTCAAATCGTCGCAAATCATTCTTTTCAATTAGCTTGAGAGCCTCTGTGACCATATCGAGGAAGAGAGCGTCATCCGAATCATCCAAATTTACATCGGTTATGCGAATCCCCCGATATTGCCCCAACTCTCCCAGCCGATGATTCAGCTCAATGAAAGGAATGAGGGGGAGAAATAAGAGTCTCCTTGACCAAAAATACAAATAAAACTGGAACTTTGAAATAGAAGTACTCATATGGTTGATCTTTTTACAAACCAATCGTCCGGTTAAGCCTATCTAAAAAGAACTAAATAACAGACCTGATGTGGTTATATCAGTTTTTTTGGGCCACAGACTATTTTACCCATTAGACTATATACTTCCACGAGTTTAGATAAATAAACCACTCGAAGAAAATGCAGGTTTTACGAAAATGGGAGTGGCTTAAACCAAGAATAATTGGTAGCTGAGGAAGCCAAGACCACCTAGAGCAATGAGGACGGCTAGGATGATAAGAATCGGAATACCTCCACCCGATTTTTTTGGTTTCTTAAGGGGCGCTAGATTTTTGAATTCAGCAGGACGACCTCCTGCGATTGGACCCGAAAGATCGACCCGAGCTTCTGCTTCAGGCAGTGGTGGGGCTTCCACAACCACTTCCGATTCGTAGGAAAACAGAATGTTTCCCAGCATAACAATGTCTCCATTGCGAAGGAGCACCTCAGAAATCTTCTCGTCGTTAACACGACTCCCATTGGTTGAGCCCAAGTCGACCAAACGGTAATCGCCCCCTTCAAAACGAAACTCGGCATGATTGCTGGAAATACTGGGGTGAGAAATCGCAATCGGATTTTCGTCGGTCCTACCGACTCCGACGGTATCTCCGGTCAAATCGAATACTTTATCGGCAAACTCAGGTGATTTGCTAACGATCCTTGGCATTCTCGTTTTTACTTAATTTTCTTTATTAAATCCACATTTTTATTGATCACCACTAAAGAAGTTTAGTGGGATGCTTTCCAATCGAGAACAGATTGGCGAAATTCTCTAAAGAAATAGGCAGCATCGTGAGGCCCGGGAGCGGCCTCTGGGTGGTATTGGACTGAAAAAGCAGGCTCGGTCTTGTGCTTAAGTCCTTCACAAGTCTTGTCGTTCAAATTGACATGCGTTACTTCGACATTGCCCATAGGAAAACTGTCCGTATCTACGGCAAATCCATGGTTTTGTGAGGTAATTGCTACCTTGCCATTTTGGAGGTCTTTGACCGGTTGATTACCTCCACGGTGCCCAAATTTTAACTTGTAGGTTTTACCTCCCATGGCGTGCGACAGGATTTGGTGACCTAAGCAGATTCCAAAAAGCGGCTTTTTCCCAATTAGGTTACGCACTGCTTCATGTGCGTAGGTTACCGCTGACGGGTCTCCTGGTCCGTTAGAGAGAAAAACCCCATCCGGATTCATTGCAATCACTTCATCTGCAGTAGTGTTTGCCGGAACGACCGTAACATTGAAGCCCTGCTCTCTTAGACGGCGCAGAATATTGTATTTAATCCCATAGTCGTATGCGACAATGTTGAGGTCGGCAGGCGGAAGCTTTCCAATTTCAGAATCTTCTTGTTTCTGATGATCGTCGTACCAGGTTGGATTTTTCTCACCCAATTCGTCCCATATGTAAGGAGCTTTACAGGTTACTTTTTCAACGTAGTCCTGTCCTTCTAACCCCTCCCAAGCCTTGGCTCTAGCCACTGCTTCTTTTGGATCAAGGCCCTCGGTCGATAGCACTCCTTTGAGTGATCCGTGCACTCTTAGACGTTTGGTTAACGCCCGGGTATCGATATGCATAATCCCTGGTAGATCATTTTTCTCCAAGTATTCGCTTAGCGTCATCGAGCTTCTAAAATTGCTGCGAATTGGTGACAGTTCGCGAATGATCAAACCTGAGGCATGCGGCTCATAGGACTCATCATCTTCTGGAATGATCCCATAATTACCAATTTCGGGATAGGTCAAGGTTACAATTTGTCCTTTGTACGAAGGATCGGTCAAAATTTCCTGATACCCCGTCATCGAGGTGTTAAAACACACTTCGCCGACTACCGTCTTTGGAGCACCAAAACCTTTTCCAATAAATGTGCTTCCGTCTTCTAATGCTAAAACAGCTGGTAATTTACTCATTCCTATCCTTATCTGAACTTTGCCAAACGACGTTCCCATTCACAATGGTGTAAATCGCACGACCTTTCAATGCTCTTCCTGCAAATGGTGAAATTTTTGATTTAGAACAAAATTGCTTGGGGTTCACAACCCATTCGCAATCGGGATTAATCACGGTTACATCTGCCGCCGCTCCAACCCCTAAAGTCCCTTTATCTAACTTAAAATATTTAGCCGGATTAATTGTCCAAAGCTTGACCCAATCCATGGGACTCATCGACTGTTGATGAACCAAACTCTGTAAACTTGCCCCCACAGCCGTTTCTAATCCTGGCCCCCCAAATGGGGCGTAATCAAATTCAACTTCTTTTTCATAAACACAGTACGGTGAATGGTCTGAACAAAGAAAATCAATGACTCCTGACTTAGCTGCTTTCCGAAGAGCTTCCGAATCCGATTCGATCCGCAGAGGTGGACTTACTTTGTAGGAAGTATCGTAATCCGCCAATAAATCATCCGACAAAGCCAAGTGGTGAGGGGTCGCGCTACAACTAATACTGACACCTCGATCCTTTGCCTCTTTAAGAACGCGTAGACTTCCGGAAGTTGTTACCTGGAGGCAATGCACCCGAGCTCCCGTCAATTCTGCTAAGAGCGCATTTCGACTCACAATGATTTCTTCGGCAATACAAGGCCAACCTCGCAACCCCAATACAGTCGACCAATATCCTTCGTTCATCACACCATCTGAACTCAAACTCGTATCGCGGCAATGATCTAGAATCGGAATATCAAACATGGACGCATATTCTAAGGCGCGTCGCATCAATTCATTATTCTCCAAACAGTGTTTGTGGTCCGTCAAGGCCACAGCCCCCGCTTTAAAAAGAGAACCTACGGGGGCTAATAGTTTGCCTTCCATGCCGCGCGAGATCGTTGCCGTTGGAAAGACGTTCACCTGAGCTTTATTGCGGATTCGTTCCTGGACCCAAATAAGCCGGTGCACCTCATCGGTAGGAGGACTATTACCGGGCATATTGATCACCGAGGTAAATCCACCGGCAGCGGCTGCTTGGGTTCCCGTTTCGACCGTTTCCCTTGCACTCGTTCCTGGCTCGCACAGATGAACCATGGAATCAATCATACCCGGGCATACCCAGATATTTTCATTCAAATCCATGGATTGAACGTCACGCTCTTCCGCAAACGGTTCGCTCAAAACTCCATCTCGGATGTAGAGATTCGTTACCTCATCTTTTCCAGATGCAGGATCCAACACTCTGCCCCCTTTGAGAATCAACCGATTCATGACGCATCCTCCTCTTCATGGTGCATCAAAGCTCCTCCACCAAGCAGATATAGAACCGCCATTCGAACCGCTAATCCGTTGGTAACTTGATCCAAAACAACCGAGTGCTCACCGTCTGCCAAATCACTATCGATCTCAACACCTCGGTTAATCGGCCCTGGGTGCATGATCATAACATCGGATTTACACTTGGAAAACCTCTTCTGATCGAGACCAAAAATCGAAACATATTCACCTAGCGACGGAAAAAGCGTTTCCCGCTGACGCTCGTGTTGAATTCGCAACAAATTAACCACGTCCACTTCAGGAAGCACTCGATCGAAGTCATGACTAATTTCCACTCCCATTTCACTAAAAACAGGAGGTAATAATGTTTTAGGCCCTACCAAAGTCACTTTTGCGCCCAACTTGAGGAGAGCCCAGATGTTTGAACGAGCGACCCTGCTATATAGAATATCCCCACAGATTAAAACATGTTTGCCTTCCAAGGATTTGAACCGTTCTCGGATTGTAAAGACATCCAGTAGGGCTTGTGTCGGATGCTCATGAGCGCCATCGCCTGCATTGATCACGGATGATTGTAGACGATCTGCCAGAA
>JBCCKK010000039.1:0-15810 GCA_039027395.1 Verrucomicrobiota bacterium
AAAGTGTTTATCGGCTTGGAAGGATCCAATGGTTTTTATTTACGACTATCGCACGACGTCGGATGTTAATATTGAAAAGATGCCGATTGAGTCTCTCTTGCTTCGTCTGTTTCATGAAATGGACGAGGGTCTAGCTGATGTCGATGATTGGGTTTGTGCTTAATTTCGGTGAGCTCCTCGGACCCGCATTTTAAGTGAGTAGACACCCGTCCTAGCTGTAACAAAAATCGTCTCGTTGTGAGGGCCTCCGAAGGTGATGTTTGAGGGTTTTTGCGGAAACTGGATTTCCTCACGTAGTTGTCCGTTCGGTTGATAAATCGCGACAACACCCTGTGTGATATAAAGGTTTCCCTTCTTATCCAGAGTCATTCCATCAGAACCTCGTTCCACAAAGAGCTCTTTGTCGTTGAGAGAGCCATCCTGAGCGGTTGAGAACCGCCAAGTTTTTTTTGCTCCCGGGTCTGTAATATAAAGAGTGGCTCCATCCGGAGATCCAATAATTCCATTCGGACGGACCATGTCATCAACGACGCGCAAAATCAGACCGTTTGGTTTCAAAAGGTAAACACCTTCAGTCTGCATTTCCATGGAGTCACGTTTTCCGTAGCGAGGATCTGTGAAATAGATATCGCCGTTTGGATGAACCCAAAGATCGTTAGGGCTATTGAATCGCTTATCCTTGAATAATTTGGCCAGTATCTCAAGTTTTGAGCCTTCTTTAATACGGGAAACGTTTCGAGCTCCTCCTTGACAGGCAAGTAGTTGGCCTTGACCGTCAAAATAGAGTCCGTTTGAGCGCCCGGAGGGTTCAAGAAAGATTTTAGGAGGAGTTCCTGGATTCCAGACCCAGATTTGATTGTTGGGGATATCGCTGAAATAGAGTTTCTGATCAGGTCCCCATGCTGGCCCTTCTGTGAATCGATATCCGGTTCCAATGGTTTGAATCTCAGCTCCCGGTTTAATCAGCGACGAAGGTTCTCCGCATCCCACAATGAAAGCAAAAATAATGCTGAGCAGGATAGACTTTAAGGTCACCATTCCAAAGCGATTGAGCATATCTATTTAGGCTCTTGATGGGTCGGGACGCTTTCCCATTTGGGTCGAGAAGAAGGAATGTCTCCTTCTCGTTCAACGAGACGCCCCAGAGGGTCATTTTCTCCCGAAACACTATCGAGCGAGGTGCATCCGCTTAGTCCAATTAGTGAGATAATCAGAAGTATTTGTTTCATGATGGTCGCTTGGAAGGAGTATCCCTTAGTCGCCAAATACCGGCAAGAAAACTTCCGATAATCGAGTGAAATGTTGCGGAGATGGCACAGGGAACGGTAGTGAGGGGCTCACTGCTAAAGTTCAGCCGAGCCAGCCCAGTTCCTAATCCCGAATTTTGCATGCCGACTTCGATGGCGATGGTGCGCCTAATATCAACGGGAAAGCCTAAAGCTCGAGCCACCGCATAGCCCAAAGCAAAGGCACAGCAATGAAGAAGAAAGACGGCGAGTAACAACCGCATTCCCGAATGAAGAACAGCATCTGCATTCGCTCCAATGATAGCGGCGCAGATCAGAGTAATTGCCACAACGGCAATTAGTGGGGCTACAGGAACAACATACTTTAATGAACTAGGAAATAAGCGATGGAGGAGCAATCCACTAAAAACGGGAAGAATGACGATTTTAATCATGTTCAAAAACATATCCATGGCATGAACTTCTACGTAGTGGCCGGCAAGCACCTTCGTTAGAATTGGGGTCAAAGCAACTGCAGCTAGTGTTGAGCACATGGTCATCAATACCGAAAGAGCCACATTGGCTTTGGCGATATAAGTAACAACATTTGAAGCCGTTCCCCCAGGACAACAGGCAACCAGAATCAACCCGACTGCAAATGGAGAAGGAAGACTTAACAGGTGAGCAATAGCCCAACCGAGACAAGGCATAACGATAAACTGAGCTGCAATACCGGCAAGGGCTGCTTTCGGGAGCTTTAGAGCATCTTTAAAGTCGTCGAAGTCTAAGGTAATGCCCATGCCGAGCATGATGATGGCAAGGCCGGGAATGATGTAAGGAAGAAACCAGGTAAATAGCGGTGGGTTAATCAGTGCTGCAACAGCACCGAGCAAAACCCAAAGGGGAAATGCATTAGCTAAAATCGCAAAGACTCGGGCCATGAGGGTCTACGAATTTTTAGCGATTTATTGGACGCGATACGAGCGACAACGGTTGGTCCAACCTGGAAGCCAACGTTTTTCATTGCGCTTCGGGTCGGAAAGGCTTACCCGCCTTTGAAGAATTTGAATCGCGGAATCTGAGAAGGCGTTAACAGCTTCTGATGCCGTTTCTGAATATCGCATGTTGAGGAGAACTTGGAACAAACCCCAACCCTGATTTTGGTATCGCTCTTTGGGATCTAAGCCCTCTCCTTTAAAGTTCACGTAATCCATCATGGCATAAAGCCCTTGGGGGTGGCCGTAAAGAATCGTTATATGATGTTGCACGATTCTTCGATTTTCGAGAGCCGTCGCTTCCATTAGTTTCGGGAACGAGAGAGCGAGCCGAATTGCGGCAAAACGGGCTTGGAGGGGAATGGTGCTTTTGAGCAGAGATCTAATTTCTTTTAATCGAGGGCCGTCGAAGTCTTTAAGGAACGCATCACGATTAGGCCAAGGGCATCCGGAGGCATCTGCAAGCCAAGATGGAATCTTTACTCCAGATCGACCGAGATAACTAATAAGTGCAGGGAAACTTTCCTGAAAGGGGCCCGTGGTTCCTGTAGGGTACCAAATGAAGTGACCTATTCCCATAGAGGCAAACGCCTCGCCTTTGTTCCAATGCGTCAGGCCTTCTACAGTTCCTCCACATTCATTTTTCCAGATACGTTGTCCAATCCGTAGAGCATCAGAATCACTAATTGTGTAAGGTTTGTTTGCCGTAGGGAAATCATCTTGACCTTCAAGGTAGGTGATTGCTGTGCCAAGAAATAGCGCAAGAAAAACCAAACCTTTGCGGATAAAGCTCTTCAGTGTGGGTCTTGAATTCGAAAGCGTGATTCGTCTAGCGATGTTGTAGTAGTTCATGTTCAGATAGGTCTTTCAGTTCTTCATAGATTTCAACGGTGCCGACGTCAATCCATAGCCCTTCATTAATAATAAGTCCTGAAGGAGGTGTTCCTTCCTCAATCATTTTTAAAAAGGTTGGAACGACAGATTCCTTTTTCCCATGGGTTAATCTCCGGAGAAAGGAGTACTCGATTAGGTAGATACCGGTGAAGAGAGTGTTACCCGGAGAATCTGGGAACCGCGTGCTGCGCATGTCCTGAACCCAGCCGTTTGTGTCACAAAAGACTCTTCTAGGCTGATCTTTGGATCGTAAGCCCAACGATGCCTCGCATTTCATTTTACAATGATGCTGAATGAGCGGCTGGAGAGGTAGTGTGGAAAGCACGTCTCCATTGTAGACGAGGAGGGGTGCGTCGGGATTCAACAGATCTTCGATGTTTTTGATTCCACCGCCAGTCTCGAGCAGATCTGGTTCGTGGCGGAATACAAGAGGAATGGACCTATAGACATTGTCAGGAAATACTTCCTGATACTTCTCTGCGCAATGATGCGTATTCACGATAATGCGCTCGATACCGGCCTGAATCAATTGATCAAAGGCATAGGTGATCATAGGCCGTCCGGCTAAAGGCAAAAGTGGTTTGGGAGTCGTATTGGTAAGTGGGCGTAGGCGCGTTCCCAATCCAGCTCCCAAAACAAATGCAGTCGTGACTTTTTTCAATGTGCCCCCAGTTTTACGGGTTTAGTTTCACAATGACAACGTCAGGATTATTCAAAAGTGAGCAAGCTCTATTGGATTGGTTCAATAACGGGCCGGATGGTCCTGAGCGATCCGCTGTTCGGCTCGAGGGAATTGTCAAGGGCGGATCGGTGCGTCGCTTTTACCGATTGTGTGACCCTGCAGGAGAAAGCCTGGGTGTCTTAATGGAATACAGCAGAGGGAAGGAAGAGAATAACTATTACGTTGCGATTGCTAGTTTTCTAGCTGATCTGGATGTGCCTGTTCCTCAAGTTCTTTACCACGACCCAGATTTGGGTCTGGCTTGGCTGCAAGATTTTGGCAAGCAGGACTTGTTTTTCTTTAAAGGAAGCGACTGGGGAAAGCTTAAGGATTATTATACCCAAGTTCTCCAGTCCATTTGTCCACTCTGGAGAAACGGGGTGAATCATTTGGAATCTTTTGCGGATTTGCCAATGATGAAGGGATTTGATTCTCAGCTTTACACATGGGAGCGAAACTATTTTTTTGATCAGTGCGTTAGTCGATTTTCTGACGTTGATTCAGATGTCGACCGACGGGCACTTCATGAGGAGTGTTCACCGTTGCAAGAAGTCTTACTTCAAGAACCAGCGAGTCTCGTTCACCGAGATTTTCAGTCGCATAACATAATGATGAGGAAGGATGGGCCTGGATTTATCGATTTTCAAGGGATGCGGCAAGGGTCTTGGTTTTATGATTTAGCGTCCCTGATTTACGATCCGTATATGGATTTAAGCGAAAGTCAGCGTAGCAGTCTCGTCGAAACAACCCATCAGATGATGGATTGGAAATTGGGTATGGATGCGTTTGAAGAGCTTCTCGATGCCGCAGCCATTCAACGTCTCATGCAAGCTTTGGGAGCCTACGGGTATCTTGGGGAATCACTAGGGAAGAGAGAATTTCTTGATTATATTCCGGTAGCTCGACGGACACTTTTACCAATCGCAGAGCGTCGAGGGCTGGAGTGTTTGAAACGGCTTTTGGCAGATGTTTCAATTTCAATTTAAGCTAGGATGAATTGATATTCATCGGCTTCGTATTCTTCGCCGTCAATCACCAGCTTATTGTCTTCGGCATCATAAGTTCCAAATTCTCCGATGGCCCAGGATGGACCTTCGGTGATTTGAACAAGAAAACAGCCTGTCTTATAGCGAGGACGTAGGCTCGCCCGCACCGCCTGTGCTTTTTTTCTGCGTTGCTCTCGTTTCATACTGGCAGCGGTGCATCCCGCAACGATTCCTAGAGCTAAAAGTATTAAAGATGTTTGACGATCCATAAGGCGTTAATATGTCAGTATTTGGGAATCAACGCAATCAGAACTGCGTCGTTTGTCAGTCTTTTGGTCGTTATAGATGATTGGGTGATTAAAAGCAGAAAAGCCCATGTGAGCACCTCGATGGCCTATTAACTTCGCGAACGTTGTAGAGGACTATCATTCATTGTATTGCTTTTGAATGGTCGAAAAATTTGGGTTTACGATGACTTCTGGCGCTTCGAAGATGGGATGGAGTTATATTAGAATTGAAAGATTGATTCCGAACGGGCAAGCACTCCCTTTTTGTCGAAAATGACACCCTCGGATTCGAGAAGTTTTCGCTTTTTTCTAATTTTTTCTCCTTCTGTTTTTCCCGCATAGCCGCCGATTGAGCCATCGGATCGGATCACCCGGTGGCAGGGAACTTCGGGTGCAAAGGGGTTCTTTTTGAGGGCTTGTCCAATCGCTCTCGGTGAGCGCATCCCCAGATGATGTGCGATCTCTTGGTAAGTGGTCACCCGACCTTTAGGGATTTTCATTAGAGCGTCGTAGACGCGCTGCTGGAAATTTGTGACTTCGACTGGTTTCATTATGATTTTAGTTTAAGTTAGCGGTATTCAATGATGGGAGAAATACATAATTTGCCACCTTGGTCGGAGTCGACCTTGTTGCTTTTGGGGCATGGTTCAACGACGAACAAACAATCCAGGGTGCCAACGGAAAACCATGCAGAGACCATTCGAAAGCAAGGGATCTTTGCAGATGTTGCGGTGGGATTTTGGAAGGAAGAGCCCTATTTCTCTGAGGTTCTTGATTCGATTTCGACCGAAGCCATTTACGTCGTTCCTAATTTTATCAGCGAGGGTTACTACACAAAGGAGATTATTCCAAGAGAGTTAGGAATGACTGGGCGGGTTAGCTATGTTCAAGGTAAATGCTTATACTACTGTGATCCCGTGGGGGCTCATCATTCGATGACGAAAGCACTTTTGAGGCAGGTAGAAGAGGTTCTTGCAGGGGCGGTAACAGCTTGGTCGAAGATGGATTTGATTTTGGTGGGGCACGGAACCCCGCGAAACCTTAAATCTACAGAAATGATTAAAAAGCAGGTCCAACTTTTGGATCGAGAGCAGAAATTTGCATCCTGCCAGGACGCTTATATGGAGGAGCCGCCGTTGATTAGTAATTGGGATCAGCTTACCCAAGCGGATGATGTTGTGGTGGTCCCGTTCTTTATTGCGGATGGGTTACACTCCTACGAAGACATTCCAGAGATGATGGGACTGGAAGAAAAGATAGATGAAACCTCATTCAAGTTACCTGCGGCTATCCGTGGAAAGAAGCTATGGTATGCACGATCCATTGGGAATCAGCATGAAATGATCTCAGTAATCTTGGATCTAGTGCGGGAATTCGATCCTCAGTTTCCGTTCTGTTCGAGTTGTCCCAAGCCAACAAATGATCTCTCAGCGAGTGATCCGCGATAGGCGCAAAGGCTATATTCTTTTGCCAGCGGGATAAGATTTGCTTGGCCAGAGAAAACGGTACATTGTTCTCGGTTTAAAATGATAGCGCCCATTAATCCATTGGAAGCTCGAGTTCGAGGCTTATTTGAAGATGGCGGAGCTCTGGCCGGCGCTAAGAATTATGAGCATCGTCCTCAGCAGTTGGAAATGGCGGCACGAGTGGCATGGAGTCTATCGGAAGAGAAACATTTGTTGGTTGAGGCAGGAACGGGTGTTGGTAAGAGTTTAGCTTACTTACTACCTGCTTTGATGTATGCGGAGGAGTCAGGGAAGAAGGCGTTGATTTCAACGTATACGATCAATCTACAGGAGCAGCTATTTCACAAGGACATTCCCTTAGCCCGCAAGTTGTTGCCCTTTGAGTTTAAGTCAGCGATTTTGAAGGGGAGGCAAAATTATATTTGTCCGGCGCGTTTTCAAAAAGCCCGAGCTCAGGCAGGTGATCTGTTTGTCAGTTCCGAGGTTGCCGAATTGGATCGAATTTGGGAATGGTTGCAAACGACCGAAGACGGAACATTGAGCGATTTCGATGAAATTCCTGACTACAAGGTGTGGTCCCAAGTCTGTAGTGAACCTCATGTCTGCACCTCGCGAAGCTGTGGTAGTGATCCACGGTGCTTTTACCAACAGGCTCGCAAAAAGTTATTGGATGCACATTTGGTCGTTTTAAATCATACGCTGTTTTTTAGCTGCCTAGGAGGTCTCGATGAGGAAACGGAAGCAGATAATGGATTTCTTTTCCCGGAAGACTTTGTGATTTTTGATGAAGCGCATCGGCTCGAAAATATAGCGGCTCGCCATATCGGGCTTTCTGTGAGCTCTTCGGCTCTACGCTATCAATTGCACCGTCTTTATCACCCAACGACACGGAAGGGGTTACTGAGTATGTTGCGTCGTGGAGAGATGCAAAAAGAGGTAGTGCACCTTCTAGATGAAATTGATGGGTTTTTCGGACACGTGCGAGAGGCTTGTAAGTTTGGAGATTCTCAAGAGGTTCGGATTCGGGAACCCGAGTTGGTAGAAGACACTCTAAGCTTGCCCTTGATGCGTTTGCGGCAATCGCTGATGGAAACCGCATCCGAAATCGATGATGAAAACAATCAGATGGAAATTCGAGACATGGCGCGTCGGTTGGCTGACTATCGAGCATCTCTGAAGACTTTCCTAGCGCAAGAAGTAGAGGGGCACGTGTATTGGGTTGAGCGGGTCGGCAGGGATTTTGCAAGCCTTCAACTACAGGCTGCTCCTGTCGATTTGGCGGAAGTGTTGCGGCAAACACTTTTTCGGGCGGGTCGGTCCGCAGTTTTGACAAGTGCAACACTTTCAGCAGGAAGTAGTTTGAAATATGTTCAAAACCAGCTTGGAGCAGAAGCTGCTGATATCTTAGAGCTTGATTCCCCGTTTGACTATGCCCGACAAATGAAGGTAATGATTCCTCGCCAAATGCCCGATCCACGGGCCCGTGAGTATGAAGCAGCGCTAGAAAAATGGATATTTCACTTCGTAAAAGAAACGGGTGGAGGGGCTTTTGTTCTTTTTACGAGTTATGGAATCATGCGACGTCTTGCTGAAAATCTTCAGGAGCGTTTCGCAGAAAATGAGTGGCCTCTCCTCGTGCAAGGTGGGGGAACTTCGAGAATTCGTCTGCTCGACGATTTTAAGAAATCGGGGAATGCGGTTCTTTTTGGAACGGATAGCTTTTGGCAAGGAGTTGATGTTCCCGGTGAGGCATTGCGAAATGTGATTATTACAAAGCTACCATTCTCGGTGCCGGATCATCCGCTGACCGAGGCAAAGATGGACTTAATTCGAGAGCGTAATGGAGACCCATTTCGAGAGTATTCGCTTCCTGAGGCAATTCTCAAATTCAGGCAGGGGGTAGGGCGCCTCATTCGGACTGCAACGGATGAGGGGCAGATTGTTATCCTCGATTCGAGGGTTGTTTCTAAGCCCTATGGGCGCTATTTCATGGCAAAACTTCCAGAATGCCCGGTCGTCCAAGTCGACTAAGAGACTGAGACGTCAAAAAGTCGTAATATTTTATGAATACGGGGTTTTTGCCGTTGAGAGTTTAAAAAATTTCTGCAATTTACATGGTTTGTGGAGAAATCGGGGGATAAGCTCGGTTTCTCTGGCAGTAGTATTGTGTTTCGCGACGGATTCTCTATAATTTCCACCGTTGAGCATCAATTTTTAAGGACGAATACATTTTATGGCCACAGCAGAGACGAAAGAAACGAAAGTGAAAGACGAAAATATTTCTTCCGGTAAATTCGTAAAAGACCCGGTAAATAAGGTACTTAAGAAGGAAGAGAAGATAGAACTGTTTCGGCAGATGGTGCGCATTCGCCGCTTCGAGGAGCGCTCACTCAGAGCTTATCAACAAGGTCATATTGGAGGATTTTTGCATCTCTATATCGGACAGGAAGCTGTTGCTGTCGGTTCTATTTCTGTCTGTGGAGACGACGACCACATTATCACCGCTTATCGCGACCACGGGCATGCCCTAGCTGTTGGAATGGGGATGAATGAGTGCATGGCTGAGCTTTTTGGTAAAGCAACTGGATGTTCAAAAGGTAAGGGTGGTTCGATGCACTTCTTCGCTCCCGATAAAAACTACTGGGGTGGACATGGAATCGTAGGAGGTCAAACGCCCCTTGGAGCAGGTTTGGCCTTCGGACTCAAATACAAAAAAATCAAAGGAGCCGCTCTTTGCTACATGGGAGATGGAGCGGTTAATCAGGGGGCTTTTCACGAGTCCCTAAATTTGGCGTCTCTTTGGGATTTGCCCGTTATTTATATCATCGAGAATAACGGATATTCCATGGGAACTAGCCAATCTCGCTCATCGGCTTATCAAGAATGTCTAGCAAAGCGTGCTGAGGGGTATGATATGGATTGGGACCGCTGCTTTGGCCATGACATCTATGAAGTTCGTGCTAGAACTAAAGCCGCGATTGACCGAGCTCACGAAAAATCGCGTCCAACTCTTTTGGAAATCGATACGTATCGTTACCGAGGACATTCTGTGGCGGACGCCAATGCTGAAAAATATCGCTCCAAAGAAGAGATCGAAGATTACAAAAATACAAAAGACCCGATTAATTTGTTCCAACGGCAGTTGATCAGCGAAGGAGTTTTGGACGAAGAAACGGCCAAGAAAATTGATAAAGAAGCTCGGGATGAATCGAATGAATCTGCGAAGTTCGCAGAAGAAAGTCCATATCCAGAAGTTTCTTCGATCACGGAAGATGTTTATTGGGAGGTCGATAATCCGGACCAGAAAACATCTCAAGGTCGTATCTTCTTTAACGATGAGGCCTAATCTAAGAATCTTAAGAAAACAATATTTATGAGAGTTATCGAGTATAAAGAGGCACTTCGCGAAGGATTGAGTGAGGAAATCGAGCGCGACGAGAATGTGGTTCTGATCGGGGAAGAGATTGCGCAATACAATGGAGCCTACAAAGTCACCGAGGGAATGTGGGAAAAGTATGGGGATAAAAGACTCATGGATGCCCCTATCAGTGAAGCCGGATTCATTGGAATGGGGATTGGAGCCTCTATGTTGGGAATTCGTCCAGTGATGGAGCTGATGTTCTACAGTTTTTCATATGTGGCTTGGGATCAAATGGCGAATAATGCAGCTACGGTACGTTATATGTCCGGTGGCCAAATTAACTGCCCAATCGTTGTTCGCGGTCCTGCAAATGGAGGAACCAATGTTGGAGCGACTCACTCGCATACTCCGGAAAATATGTTTGCCAACGTTCCTGGGTTAAAAGTGGTTTGTCCGGCAACAGCCTACGATGTCAAGGGGTTAATCAAAACGGCCATTCGCGATAATGATCCCGTATACTTCATGGAAAATACTCTACTCTACGGGGAAAAAGGAGAAGTGCCGGAGGAAGAGTATCTCATTCCAATGGGAGTTGCTGATGTGAAGCGCGAAGGAGAGGATCTCACGATTGTCTCTCATGGACGGTGTGTATTGATGGCTCTCAAGGCAGCTGAAATTTTGGAAGCTGAGCATGATATCAGTGCTGAGGTTGTTGATTTGCGCTCGATTCGTCCGCTAGATGAAGAAACGATCATTGCTTCGGTTCAAAAGACCAATCGCGTTCTTCTTGTGGAGGAAAATAAGCCGTTTTGCGGTGTTGATGCCCAGATTTCCCACTTGATCCAGGAGAAAGCATTCGATGATTTGGATGCTCCGATCAAGCGTGTGTCGGCAATTGACGCTCCAGCAATCTATTCGGATCCCTTGGAAAAGTATCAGATTCCGAATGTAGATCGTATTGTCAAAGGGGCGTTGACGATCGGTTAATCCCTAGTTTCCTAATTTTACCAAAGAAAGAGTTACTTTATGGCAGAGATGATAGAAATGCCCAAATTGAGCGATACTATGACGGAAGGAACGCTCGTTAAATGGCTTAAAAAGGAGTCAGATTCCATCGAAAGTGGAGATATTGTTGCTGAAATTGAAACTGATAAAGCAACAATGGAGCTGGAAGTATTTGATTCCGGAACGCTTCTTAAGCTGGTTGTTCAGGAGGGAGAAACGGTTCCAATTGGGGCTGCGGTAGCTTTTATAGGGGAAAAGGGAGAAAAAATCGACGAGGCTGCTTTGAAGTCTGCCTCCTCAGTATCATCTGATTCTGCTCCAGAAAAAAAGGAAGAGAGTGTTCCAGAAGCTTCCACTAGCCCGGCACCTGAGCCTGCTGTTGAAAAATCGATTCCTGCTCCTGCCTCGGGCCAACGTATTAAAGCGTCTCCCCTAGCAAAAAAGATAGCTGCTGATTTGCATGTCTCTTTAGCTGGAATCACAGGATCAGGACCGGGAGGTCGGATCGTTAAGAAAGATGTTCTAGCGGCTGCTGAATCTGGAGGAGGCGGAGGGTCTTCTTGGGGTGTTTATCCTACAGCACCCGTTGCTGCGGAAGGTTTGAGCAAGCTAAGTAACATGCGCAAGACGATCGCAAAACGGTTGGTTCAGAGTAAGCAAGAAAACCCTCATTTCTACGTCGAGGTAGAGGTTGATGCTGCCGAGATGATTGAAATGCGAGGCACATTGAATAAGGAATTTACTGAATCTCATGGCATCAAACTAAGTTTCAATGACTTTGTCATGAAAGCGGCTGCAAATGCTGTGCGAAAAGTTCCAGCAGTTAACAGCTCCTTTGAAGGCGATTCGATTCGCCAACATGGGGGTGTTCATCTCGCTTTTGGGGTTGCGTTGAAAGACGGCTTGATCACCCCGGTTATTCGAGACGCTCAGAACAAAAATCTTAAAGCGATTAGCCAAGAGGCGAATGAGCTGATTGGTAAAGCCAAAGAAGGAAAGCTTAAGCCTGAAGAATTTACAGGTGGCACAATAACGGTCTCAAATTTGGGGGGACCATTCGGAGTTGATCGTTTCAGCGCAATAATTAACCCGCCTCAAGCGGCAATCATTGCCGTAGGTAATATTGTTAAGAAACCCGTCGTGAACGAGAACGATGAAATTGTTGTGGGTCAACGAATGAGCTTAACGTTGTCTGCAGACCATCGGGTCATTGATGGTGCGGTTGCTGCTCTTTACCTAAAGGCAATGAAGCATCTGATCGAGAATCCAGCTCTATTGTTACTTTAAAGGCATTCAGGAAATACAAAGAAAGATTTAGATATGTCAGCATATGATTTAGTTGTTTTGGGTGGTGGGCCGGCAGGGTATGTCGGTGCAATTCGAGCCGCACAGCTCGGTAAAAAGGTGGTCTGCGTCGAACAGGAACGGGCAGGGGGCACTTGCTTAAATTGGGGTTGTATTCCAACTAAGGCACTCCTGAAGAGTGCTGAAACCTACCAGCACTTTCAGCATGCAGAGGATCTAGGGTTTGAAATCAAAGGACTTAAGTTTGATTTCGAAAAAATCATGCAGCGTAGCCGTGGTGTTTCCGACAAGATGGCCAAGGGAATCGAGTTCTTGTTCAAATCGAAGAAAGTCGATTACGTGGTCGGTAAAGGACGAATCAACAAAGATAAGAATGTTGTTGTTACAGGAGCCGATGGTAAAGAGCAGACTCTTGAGACTAAAAATATTTTAGTAGCGACAGGCACTAAACCGCGCAGGATTCCCGATTTAGAAGTTGATGGGACGTTGGTGATGACGAGCCGCGAGGCTTTGGAACCAAGAAAGCAGCCTAAATCTGTTGTGATCATTGGAGCAGGTGCAATTGGAGTCGAATTTGCTTATTTTTACAATGCATTTGGAACACAAGTTACCCTAATTGAAATGATGCCACAGATTCTTCCTGTCGAAGATCATGAGGTATCGGAACATCTGCAGCGCTCCCTCAAGAAAGGCGGAATTGAAATCTTGACCGAAACCAAGGTCGATAAGACCGAGGTCCTTAAAAATGGAGTAAAGGTAACGGTTTCCGGTAAGGAATCTAAGGTAATTGAAGCAGATTGTGTTTTGGTGGCGATTGGGGTTGAGCCAAACCTCGATGGGATTTTTGAAGAAACCGAAAAGCCTGGATTGGTTAAAGGTTACTTAAAGACCAACGACCGCTACGAAAGCTCGGTTAAAGGGGTGTTTGCCGCTGGTGATATCATTGGACCACCGTGGTTGGCCCATGTTGCTTCTCACGAGGCTATTGAGACAGTCGAAGGTCTGTTTGTTAAAGGTAAAAAGCCACACAAGTTTGATGTCTTTCCAGGTTGTACCTATTGTCAACCGCAAGTCGCAAGTGTTGGTCTCACTGAGAAAAAGGCGAAAGAACAAGGGTTGAAGTTCAAAGTGGGTAAATTTCCATATCGAGCAAGTGGCAAGGCGGTTGCAGCAGGAGAGCCAGATGGGTTTGTAAAACTGATTGTTGGCGAAAAATATGGAGAGGTTCTTGGAGCGCATATTATCGGTGCAGAAGCAACTGAGTTGATTGCTGAGCTCGGTCTAGCTATGAAACTAGAAGCAACTGTAGATGATATCACGGCGACCATACACGCACACCCGACGTTGAGTGAAATGGTAGCGGAAGCAACGCTTGCTTCTCAGGGAAGCCCGATTCATATTTAGAAGAACAATGGGTTGGGGATAAACCGCTTATAAAATAAATGGTCGTAGACTTTCTTAAACAATCCGCAGCATATCCTGTGAACCGGAAGCCGCCTTGGCTGCGTGCCAAAGTTCCCGGCGGGCCTGAGTTTAGGAAAGTCCAGGACCTCATCCAAGATCAGTCACTTCACACCGTCTGTTCATCGGCGCATTGCCCTAATTTAGGGGAGTGCTGGAGCCGCGGAACCGCAACCGTAATGATTCTTGGTGAAGTATGCACCCGAGCGTGCAACTTCTGTGCTATCGATACGGGACGCCCTCCGGAAGTTGACTTTGGTGAGCCAGCGAGAGTTGCGGAAGCGATCAAAAAGATGAATTTGCGATATGCTGTCATAACATCGGTCGCCCGTGACGAATTGCCTGATGGTGGATCAGAAATATGGGCACGAACGATTCGAGCCGTTCGTTATCTCAATCCTGAAACAAAAATTGAAGTCTTGATTCCCGATTTTAAAGGACAAGCAGATCAGCTGTATACGGTTCTGGATGCTCGACCTGATATTTTAAACCACAACTTGGAAACGGTTCCTCGATTGCAAAAGGCAGTTCGTGGTCGCGCGAACTACCGACACACCACGGAGCTTCTTGAACGAGCAAAAGCCAAGGGATTCGTTACTAAAACGGGGATGATGCTAGGAATTGGGGAAGATCCTGAGGAAATCGAGTCGACCATGAAAGCTCTTGCGAAAATTAAAGTCGATATTTTGACCCTTGGGCAATACCTCAGTCCTTCCCAAGAACATCTTCCTGTCGACCGCTGGGTTACCCCAGAAGAGTTCGATTATTGGAAAGAATTTGGTCTGTCGATCGGATTCGGTGTTGTCGAGAGTGGGCCACTGGTTCGCAGTTCTTATCACGCTGATGAGCAGGGCGAGAAATACGCGAATCTGGCGCCACGAGGCGAAGCTGCCGTTTCTTCCTAAAGCGCCCCTTTAAAGTTTCTGGAATTAACAGGCTCGTTTGAATCTCTTACGAGTGTTATGAAAAGAAATCTATGGTTATCTATAGTTCTGTTTGTGGGCCTTTTAAGTATCATCACAAGCAATGTTGAGGCTCATCATAAGGTCTATTATAAACAGAAGCACTCAGGACATCATAAAGGCTATTATGGGAAGTTCGGGCCATTAAAATTCAAAGTCGGTTCGACGGCTCATCGTCGCCCTCATTACTACAAACATAAGCATCGAGGTCACGGATACTACAAAAAGCCACATGGTTACTTTTATCATAAAAAGTATTACTACAAATAACTCGATCCTAGATCTCGTTGGTTTGAGCCAGTGCGAAGAATCGATTGCCTTCATTCCAAGCGTGCACGGTGACGTCACCGGCCTCCTTGGTGAAGGCACGAGTGATTCGCTTCAATTCTCCCCTGGCAGGAACGACATACAATGTGTCTTCTCTTCCGCTTTCTATATGGCGAATACGCAACTGGGCAGCTAAGCGTTGACGCAAAGCGCAGTAGCGTCCTCCTTCGAGTCGATAGGAGGAAAGTCGACTATGAGAGCTATCCAAGTCAAAATTCAGGCGAGGCATCTTACTTGCTAGCACTGCATAGTCCGATTCAACGACATCGAGAGCTTTGTGTTCCAAATGGTGCATGGCGATTTCTCCAGCAATCGACTGCTGCAAAGAACCAATCCAGAACCACCATGCAGAAGCGCTTAGAATCACAAGTGTGGCAGCAGCCAGCAGGCCTCGACTGAGAATAGGAAGGAATGGAGAATTTGACGATTGCTCGGGTTGCATCGCTTCGATTTGTTTCATCAAAGACTTTGAAGGAACTTGAGCATCGTAATGGGATTTAATTAACTTCTTAAAATTCATGGTTAAGCCTCTTTCTTTCGATTCTCTGAGTTCGGGGCAATCCGCGATTGCAATTTCTGTTCAGAACGGTGCAAAGAGCTTAAGATAGTCCCGCGAGGTTTTCCAGTTAAGCGGGCTATTTCGGATGCGCTATATCCATCGTGGTGTTTGAGATACATAAGCTCGCGCTCTTCGGGTTTCAAAATGGAAAGGATTGCGGAAATATCACTTGAGGTTCCTGGAGCGATCGAATGACTCGTAAGTTGGGGACTTTCTTCATCGGACTCAAGAGCTGCGTAGGATTCAAAAGAAACA
>JBCCKK010000040.1:0-15713 GCA_039027395.1 Verrucomicrobiota bacterium
GTTTTTATGAACTTACCGGATTGGTTGTTTAACAAAGATGAACTCAAAGGTTTGAACCTGCTCAAAGATGATCTTGATATTCTAGACCCCGACCTATACGAAGCCATCATCTGTGAAATCCCCAAAGTCATTGGGATATCGTATAAGGAGTAAGTTTCTTCCTCTTTACCGATCTAAAGCTCGTCTCGATACGGCATGCCACTCTGGGCTCCTGAACGGGTTACCGAAAGAGATGCTGCCCGCAACGCCCTCGGTATTGCCTCCTCAATAGCCGCGCCTTTTGCAATGGCACTGGATAGCCAACCGGTAAAGCAATCCCCAGCACCGACACTATCAACTACTTTGACTTTAGGAGCAGGAAACCGAACACATTGTTTACTATCTACCCACAACGCACCTTTAGCTCCCCGGGTCACAACAACGTTGCGACAGCCTTTCTTCACCAATGCCTTAGCAGCAGACTCGAGTCGTTTCTCACCACTCAACAGTCGCACTTCATGCTCATTGGGCGTTAATACGTAGACCTGTCGAAGTAAGCTAGCTGGCAGTTTTTGAGCGGGAGCCGGATTAAGAATCAACGGGATATCATACTCGCCCGCCATTTGGGCCACGGCTCGCACTGTTTTTAGCGGGATTTCAAGTTGGGTGACGATTATCTTTACTTTGGAAAAACTCAACCGAGCAGCTTCGATATCTTCCGGTGACAAACAATCATTTGCCGAGCGAGCGACCCCAATCAAATTCTCCCCATTACTTCCACCCAGAAAAATCAGTGCCACACCGCTGGAAACACCTGGTTTTTCAAAAAAGTGCCGCAGATGAATTCCTTCACTCCGCAGAACCTGTTCTGCGGCCTTTCCAAAGTCATCTTTCCCTCGCGCTCCAACAAAGAAAACCTGACTTCCAGCTCTTGCCGCGGCAACTGCTTGGTTCGCCCCTTTTCCTCCTCCAAACTTTTCAAACGCCCCACCGAGCACCGTTTCTCCCGGGTTAGGAAGTTTATCACAGGTTAAAACGAGATCCGTATTGGAACTCCCTACCACTAATACACCGGGACCATATTTCGGCATCGCCTCTTCAGAATAATTAGATCCTCATAAAAAGAAATGACTTATAGGTCGAAAAGCATTTAACAGCTGTTATCATTAACAGATGGCTCGTTTGGCGTTCACTGTCTTGCTGCTCATAATTACAGTCATCACCAGTAACTGCCATCGAGCAGAGCAGGAACACCTCGCCGATAAGTATTTTAGGTTACTAAATGAAGAAAAGATTAGTGTTGGGGAAACCATCACTGAAACCGTTTCGATTTTTGTGAGTCCTGTTTCGTTTAGTATTCAAAACATATCTCGTGTTCATCGTCTAGACCGACATGAACGACAAAATGTCATCACTAAATTTTTAGTTCAGCCAGATCTTAAGAAACACATCCTCAGCCAAGCCGATAAAACAGGAACGTATGAGTTCAGCATTCGATTCAAGATTAAGCAGATCCATCGGACTTCATTCGAAGAATACAGCTGTCCTTGGTTTGTCGCAGACGTGCTTTCTGCGGAGCGAATTCGTTAGGCCTGTGCCGCTGCTGATTGCTCTACGGTGAGCTTAACCTTCAGAGCAATATCACACAAGTCACCGAGAATTCGATCATACAACTCGTGGCTTAACTTGCGTGCTTTGCCTGCGATTTGATAAAAATCCTCATCCGATCCTTGCCCTTTATCGGGAATAAATGGAACGATAAGATCCTGGATCTGAATTTCCCCGTCCGCATGGTCATAAGGGTAAAGATGGTCTCCCAAGTGTTCGCAAATCTCCCAGGCGTGCTCCCGAATCTGTTCCGATACTTTGCCAAGAACAGCTAAATAACGTTCGTCTTTTTGATACTTCTGATAACCTGTGTAGAGGATTCGAAGCGTGTAGTAGAATCGCGAAATCCACCGCACATCATCCCAAATAGATTCAAGCTTAGAAAACGCAGCAACCAGTTGCTGAATTCTTTCAGGAGAAGGAAGTTCTGGGTTTTGCGCAGACATCTCGGGATGACACCCCATCTGAAGATAGACATGGAGCCGGTTTTGAGATTGCTCCATCAAAGGGTCTAGGGCCTGGTAGGCCTCATTCCAAATCGCGGTAACTCGATCAAAGGCCTCCTTCTCCTGATCCTCTTTCGGCACGCTAAGAACTTCGGGATCAAGCTTCACTCGAGCTGCAGCCACCCAGGAATGCGCAACCACATCATGGAGTCGGGTATGGGTCTTCTGGAGATGAGTCAGGGACTCTTCATAGGAGTTGAGAAAGTCTTCCCAAACGGCCTCCATATCGAGGCAATACTGGTATGCCTCGGGCAAGGATTCTAACTGAGGAACCTCTGGGGAAGGTAAGAACAGTTTTCGAACTCGAGGATACCATCCGCAGAGAAACTGCCCGGAAGCTTTGCGTTTCTGCTCTTTATCCGAACTTCTCGCGTTCATATCTCGAACCCCGATCCATTGGTCGTCCTCGAGATTGAGTCCCATCTTTTCCCGATATTCGTGAATAGAAGTCTGGCAGCAAAGCACCTCAAATTCATCGAAAATAACAGAAGCTAGTTCCTCGATATGAAAAACCCCACTTGCGCCCTCCTTTATCGCATTATCGACCCGCTCCCCATCAGGAGGGTGGGTATCGAATGCATTCTTACTTCGATCCCCCAAGCGCTTTTCGATATCCTCCATTAAGCCCTTTCGCTCACTCATTTGGGGAATCTGAGACACAATCAATCCAGGAAAATTATTGCAGAGTCGCCGTTCCGTCCATAACTCGCGCTGATCATCGTGTGCCCAGCGGCACGCTTGATCGAGTAGTAGGAGGTTTCGAGAGGTGGAAACAAATGCATCCGAACCCGCTAAACGAATCTCATACCGATCCGCATCAAATTCCATTTGCCGAGATAAGAAACCACTCAAAATCCGCCCTACCCACATCAATATCCAAAGAATCCTTCGGGTAACCCAGACAACTCCCTGACTGATCCACAAAACAGCGGTCACCCACCCCCCAATCTCTTTCCACTGTTGGAGGCGCTCATCCCAAGCATCCCGAACATAGACCACCCTAGCAAACCAGTAGTTTACGGTTCGAATGGCATAGGTTGCTCCCATACCGGTTCCTTGAGCAAAGTGCCCAAACTCATGCGCCAAAACACCTGCAAATTCTTTTAGAGGTAATCCGGCAGCAAGTGGCAATCCGATCGTCAAAACCAGCTGGCGATCAAAAATACTCAAGAAACCATTCTTCAATCGGGCAGAGGCATTCACCTCTGTATCGACCCAAATCTCTTGGGGGACGGGAGCCTTCACGTTCTGACAAAGCGCTTCCACGAAATCAAAAAGAAACGGTTGCTCTTCGCGACTCAACTTGAACTTGATTGGCTCTTTTCCTTGCTTAGCAAAAAATGGTTTGAGGAGGAAAAAAAGGGTTATCAACCCTGCCATAATCGGAAATGTATACATGACCGTTCGACCTTTTATACTCCCCTCCCACTCGGTCATAATTTCAAGGTTCCACACTGCGTGGTAAACAGTCGCTCCAGCCAAACCCAGAATCAGAGCAATATAGATCAATGGAAGCGCTACCATCCCAATGGCTACCAATACAATCCCAAGGCGGTATAAAAAGGTCTGCCTAACGGGATCAATAGACTGGGCTAGTGCCTTAAGAATATCCGAACGAGAAACCACAGAAGATCCACTTTCGCCCATTTCATTACAATGATCAGCCAAACCTCACTTGTAAATCTGCTTTTGTAAAAAGGTATTTTGAGATATAAAAAATCGGTGGGTCTTGGGCTTCAACCTTTTGATTTTTAGTGCAACTCAACGGGCCGCTAGCGATTGGGCTTCCATCTCAGGACCATTTTCTTTTACATATTTCCCAATGAGACTCCGTAGTTTTCTCTTAGCTTCCACCATCCTAGCGGTTTCTTCGGTAAGCTCTGCGGACATCGAAGTCTCTGTTGATCCCAAACAAGCAGTCCGCTCTGGATCTGACCGCTTTGTGGGCATCAACTTAAACTACATCCGGGACCATGATGCAAATAGACCTCCAGGATCCAAAGAGCTTAAGCTTGCACTAAAAGAGATGAACGCTCCGTGGTTGCGCTACCCCGGGGGAGCTAAATCGGATTATCATTTTTGGTCAAAGCCACCTCACAAATCTACGGAACCCACATCATTTGGCTGGTATACTACTCCGGAGGGGAGACGGCTAAATTTCGATGAATATGTTCAACTAACTCGAGAACTCGATGCAATCCCCTACATCGTCGTCGCCTATGACTCAGGCAAAGACCACGAAATCACTCAGCAGCAATATCTCGACCATGCGGTTGCTTGGGTGACTTATTCTAATATCACCAAAGGTTATGGCATCAAACATTGGGAGATCGGTAATGAGCTTTGGCAGGATAAAGTAATAGATCCGAGAGAGATTGCGGACACGGTCCGTAAATTCTCGAGGGCCATGAAAAAAGTGGATCCTACCATCCATGTTGGAGCAAGCGGCAATAATCAGAAGTGGTGGGACCGCTTTCTTCCCACGGCAGCACCTGACCTCGATTTTATATCGATGAGTTTGTATAACTGCTGGGGCTGGGGTTCCTACGAAAGTTACCTTAACAAGGATAACTTGATTAAATCTACTGAAACAGCCCTTTCCTCGATAGAAGAGCTTCCAATAGAACATCGTGATCGAATTTATCTAGTCGTCGCAGAAATCAATTCAAAGGACTACAGTAAAGATGCCTGGGCGGACGATAACTCGTTAGGCCATGCCATTGTAACCTTCGAGTCTCTTTGTCAGCTTGCCCAAAAGTCTTCTGTCGAAGCGGCCATGCTTTGGACAACACGGTGGATGTCTGACGACGAAGCCGACGATAGCCTTTGGTATGCACTCGGCCCTCAAAATGAACTAAAAGCCTCAGGCATGGCAGTCTCTCTTTTCGGAAACTTTATGAAAGAGCAGATAGTTCTGCACAGTAACAAAACGAGGGATATAAGAATCTATGCCAGCAAATCCCGAGGGGATGCCGAAATCGCCCTTTTTGTCATCAACAAGCGCACTCAACCTGTTAGAAATCTAAAGATTCAAATCGACCATACTTTCGACTATCAGATGGATTCAACCTATGTTTTTGCAGGCAAGAATGCCGATGATACTCGACCAACACTGGAGCCCCTCGACCCAGTAACCATTCAATCGAACCGAATCGAAACCATTTCACTACCAGGGCCTTCTGTAACTGTTTTCAATCTTTCGAAAGTAACCTCCGAATAAAGAACCAAACTGGAGCGGCGAAATCGCAGATTCGATGGCACCCAAATGCCTTTTTATACATTTTTTTTACATTCTTCTAATATTCATCTGACAAATCCTTTCTCCTGGACCTGTTAACTAGTGTCGAACAACACCATTTAACTTAACCAGGAGAAAACTGTGAAATTAGCAAAACAACTCGCGATCGCATCGATCGCTCTAGGCACCGGATTTGGAGCCATTGGGTGCGGAGTGGACCTTCCCAAGGAACTTCGAACTAAACCATCTTCAGGTCTTACCTTAGCGGTCAAACCCAAACCGCTAAGTGAGAATGTTCACCGAGGCCTCAAGTGGCTTATCCAACGCCAACACGGCAATGGTGGATGGGGCCCCGGACACGGAGACCCTAAGGAAGTTCCGGACGTGGCCAATACGTGCATAGCGGTACAGGCCTTTATTCGTTTCGGAGTCACTCCGGGAAAAGGAAACTACGGCCATGAGCTCCTTAAGGCTGTGGATTTTATCTGCAGCTCAATTGAAGCATCTGACGAAGAAAGCCTATTTGTGACTAGTGTGCGAAGTACACAGATCCAACGAAAATTGGGGACTTACATCGATACGTTTATGTCATCGATGGTCCTATCTGAAATTACGGGAAAAATGCCTTCTCCTAAGCTAAACGAAAGAGTCGACCAAGCCCTCGGTAAAGTCTTAGCGAAAATGGAAACTCACCAACAAGATGACGGAAGTTGGAAAAACGAGGGCTGGGCCCCTGCGTTGGCACAATCCATGGCGGTTAAAGGAATCAACCGGGCTGCTCAAGTCGGTGCAGCAGTCCCGGAAGAAGTTCGAAAAAGGGCTGAAAACAAAAGCAAGCGCTCGTTCGATAAAGGCTCCAGACGTTTTGACGATAGAGGATCGGCTGGAGTCGAGCTCTATGCCACTGCTTCCACACTTTCAGGCATCCAAGACTCTGTAAACACGAACAAACTGCGACAAAAAGAGATTCAAAAAGAACTAAAAACTGCAAAGAAACCAGGCAGAAAAAAGATCTTAGAGGAAGAATTAATGGCGATGGAATCGACTGAAGATGATTTGGCCAAAGCTCAAGATGTGGTTGTGAATCGGTTGGATGATGAACAATTCGTCGCCGGATTTGGAACTAACGGCGGTGAGGAATTTCTCAGCTACTTGAACATCGGAGAAAGCCTGATTCTCAAAGGAGGAGAAGCCTGGAATAAATGGGATGACAAAATAACAGCAAACATGAATCGCACCCAGGATGATGACGGTGCTTGGAAAGGTAAACACTGCATCACGGGTGGCACATTCTGCACCTCATCGGCCCTATTGGTTCTGATGGTTGATCGGACCCCAGTTCCTATCTCAAAACAGCTAGCTAGACGATAGTTCGATGATCTCTGCCTGCTCTCTATCAGGGGCAGGCAGTAGATTCACAATTTTAGCGTTCTCAGTATGTGAGCTTTGCTCTAGAACACGTCATGCTCCTACTGAGTTTGTTTCTCATAGCCCTCGCAGGCTTTTTCATCTTTCACCTCGTTAAGAGCCGTCGCAGGAAGCAATTACTCAGCCGCCCCTTTCCTGAGGAATGGGACGCCATTCTCAAGAAAAATTTCCCTATCTACCGAAAATTGCCAGGCCCCATGCAGAAACGACTTCATCCGCTGATCCATGTTTTTATTGGTGAGAAGTCATTTGAAGGATGTGGTGGACTTGAAGTAACAGAGGAAATGAAAGTCACGATAGCCGGACAAGCTTGCTTACTGATCCTCAACGCCCCTAAGAGCCACGTCTACCCCAAACTACGCTCAATTTTGATCTATCCTACTGCCTTTAAGACCGACACCCGTTCTTCCTTGTTTCATTTTCTTTCGGAAGAGGAAGATCAACAACTTCGACTCGGTGAATCATGGTCAACTGGTTCGGTAATCCTGGCGTGGGATAACGTCCTACACGGAGCCCATGACTGGAAAGATGGGCATAACTTAGTCTTTCACGAATTCGCCCATCAACTCGATCAATCAGATGGATCCACTGACGGAGCACCGAAGTTAGGTTCTAGATCCCGATATCTAAGTTGGGCCCGAGTTCTTGGAAAAGAATTCGAAACGCTTGAAGACCGGGTTCAGAGGAATAAGAAAACCTTTTTCGACCAATATGGAGCCACAGATCCGGCAGAGTTTTTTGCCGTGGTGACGGAAACGTTCTTCGAGAAACCTAAAACCATGAAGAAAAAATATCCTGAACTTTACGAAGAATTTCGGAAATTCTATCGTCTGGATCCCGTGGATTGGAAGTGGCCTGAGGCCTCTCAAAACTAACATTCTCTTTTGCAAGCTTCTACTAGATAGATGTATACACAGGACATTTAAATCCTTGATAGATACGTTGATTTCCCGCCTAGCCGCACTATATTACGCATAGTGGCTGAAGGCGTTCGTTCAGAGGAACCCGTAAATCACCTCGTGACCGATGGTGAAGCTATTTCTTTATTAGCCCACGAACTTAGCAATTCGCTAATGGTCATTCAGAGCCAACTCGACGTTCTCCGATCAAGAATAGGGACCGAACCTGCCTTTGAAGAAATTCATAAAGCCTGCACCCGAAGCGCTGCTGTTTTAAGAGGTGCCATCGCCCTTCTCGGAAACCACAAAACGACCAAGGAACCTGTGCATTTAGGCAAGTTTCTTGAAGAAATTTTTGTCCAGCTTCAAGAAAATGCTCACCACACTCTAGGATTGCGCACCAACAAAGAATGCTGCGTTTTGGCTTCACGACATGGCATCTGCTTGTGCTTGGTCCAACTCGTTAAAAACTTCCAATTTGCAACCGTAGGAGATGAGATCTACATCGAAGTTTTTGAAAGTGAGTATGAAGAGTCTAACTTTGGAGTTATTCGGCTTAGTGGGCCTGGACAAATGACTATTGATACGGGCCTCTGGAATATGTTGGAAGCCTTGATTAATCTGCAAGGAGGAATCCTAACTCATGAAGACACGGACGGGATTCTCAAGATCTACGTAATGTTCCCTACCTTCGAAGTCCACCAGGCTGTTTTCAGTCAACGCGACTCAGCGGAAGCCTGCTCTGCTTTAATCGTTGAAGATAATGAGGATGTTGCCGAGCTCGTTTCCATGCACATTCAAGCCCTTGGCATCCCCGAGGTTCATATTTCACCCTCTCCCTACGATGCCATGAAATGGCTCAACACTCACACACCCGGACTCGTCATCACCGATTATTCTATGCGAGGCATGAACGGCATTGAGTTTCTTCAAAAAGCACAGAGCGCCCTTGCCTCGTCAACCGTTGCAATTATGAGTGGTATCCCACTCGACGATTTCCAAAAAGAACTCAATACGCTTATGATCTCCGTTCAGGTTCTTCTCAAGCCACTTAAGGGGGATGACATCATGCGGTTAGTCATGGAATCCATGACCAATGGGCAAAACTCAAACGCCCCTGTTCCCGAAGAAGATCTAGCAAGCTTCGGTGAAACCATGCGGATTCCTAAAATTCAAAAAAAGCCTTAACGGACGTCCTTTCCCATCCCTAATAACCGATTTCCTCGGACGATGTTTAATATTCCCCACGGCGACCCAGATGAGAATCCCGATCTCCAGCAAATAGAACCCTGGGTAAAGAAGGAAGACGTCCACCAATCAGAAATATCGGTCTATTCCAGTGGTTCCATGGAACTCGATTGGACCGTAACCGCAATGGCTAGCCAGGAACGCATTCACGCCACCGAGTACCACTACTGTATTCACCCAAGGTCATTCAAACGCTTGCAGCAATTGATCCAGGAAGAGAAAATTAATTTACCATATTTCGAGCTGGGACAATACGCATTTCAGATCGACGAAAAGCTGGAAGCAGAGAAAATTTGGCGAAGTATCATGTATTCATCTGATGATGAATTTGATGTTTTAAGAACGGCAGGGCGCTTGAAAGAAATGATCGATGATCGCAGCCATCCTCGCTTGATTGAAATAATCTATCGAGATATTGAAAAGAAAAACCCCTACCAAGATGTCAGAACAGCAGTTGCTCACCGAAGAAGCTGCTTTATGGCGTCCCATCAAGAGTATGAAGAAGCTCTTGCACTTTTGGAGCAATCCCCGCGATATCACAGTCAGGAATATATCAGGCACTGGGTGATGTTAAGGTATCAACTAAAACAAGTTGATACCACCATGCTCGACATACTCTTAGACGCTATTATCTCTGAAGTTTTCCAAGATGGCATGTTTTTGCACTACGTCTTGGTCGCCTACTTTATCAGTGAAGAGGCAACCCAAGCTCAACGGATAGAAAAACTCTATTCGAGTAACCAATATCTGGGACGACTTGCCAGCCTGCAAATTCCTGCCTGTTGGACACTTCTCCTCCAACTCTCGGGTCAAAGTTTAAAACCAGCACTTGAAGAAATTCAACGTCTGAAAAATGTCGAGAAACGCTTTAAGTCTGTGAGTTACGGGATGCCCTATCACTACTTTCTCGATCAACTGTCTCAACTGACTAATCTTCATCGTCGCGCATTTAACAATGATGTGATGCGAGAGGCTTGGGTTGAAGTTCTAATTCAACTGAACCCGACAGCATCTCGAGAAAAGGTGATTAAAGACGTCGAGAAATTACTCAAACGCCGTTGGTAGTTCGCTTTCAGCGAAAATCGTGCGTTACAAGAGCAGTCCATTTCTTTATCGTCTAGCACTGTGAACGAGTCAAAGCCTGCTCTCCCTCCAGGCAGCTTGATTTATGTCGGGGAAGAGATGAAACACACAGTTCATCTCGAAGGCATTCTTTACGACAACCAAAATCTAGAAACATTTAGCGTCCGCAAGGTCGAAGAACTTCCCAGACTCCAAGAAGATCGGGTTAACTGGATTAACGTCACCGGTGTTCACGCCGTAGATGTTATCCGCTCACTTGGGTTACGCTTTGAAATCAGCAATCTCACCCTCGAAGACATCTTAAACACGGAACAGCGGCCCAAGCTTGATGATCAGCAACAGCATATTTTCATCGTAATCAAAATGCTTTACTGCCATGAGGGCCGGATTGCCTATGAACATGTCAGCATGATTCTAGGTAAGCATTATCTGATTACATTCCAAGAACAGCCCTGGGATGTTTTTGAACCCATTCGATCCAGGCTAAGGCAAGATTCGGGGCGAATCCGAAGTGCTGGTGCTGATTACCTCGCCTACACTCTTATCGATGCAATTGTGGATAATTATCTACTGGTAATGGACCATGTTGAAAAAGAAGTTATCGATCTTGAAGAGATGATCATCGAAAACTCCCAACACGATCCAATTCGAGATCTTCACAATATGCAACGAGAGTTGATTTTTTTAACCAAAACATTCCGAAGTGCTCGCGAAGTTTTGAACCGCCTCCAACGTAAAGACTCGTCATTGGTCTTGGAATCAACACATCATTATCTGGAGGATGTCAATGATCACATGATCCGGGCGGTTGAAACACTAGAAGTTCAGCGAGAAATTGTTAATCGCTTAGATACACTTCATTTTTCGATGATTAATCTCCGCACAAACGCGACGATCAAAATTTTGACGACCTTTGCCTCAATTTTTCTGCCCCTTACGTTTATCGTTGGAATTTACGGTATGAACTTCGAACACATGCCTGAACTGCATTGGACTTGGGGTTATCCCGGGGTCATGTTACTTCTATTGGTAATCGCTGCCGGTATGATTACCTACTTCTACCGTAAGAAGTGGTTTTAGGAAGATTTCACCATCTCTGGATACTGATTAAAGAACCGTTCCAACATACGTTCAGGAGGGTCTATAATATCAAACCAAATTGCATTTTCAGGTTCTTCAAGAGCCTCAAATTGGCTCTCCAATAATTCAACCGGCATAAAATGATCGCTACGCGCCTCCATTCTTTCCCGGATGAGTTCGAAGCTGCCATTAAGGAAGAGAAATCGTAGTTCTTTGACGCCCTTCTTAAGGATGTCGCGATATGACTTTTTAAGTGCAGAACAGGCTAGAAAAAGCGGCTCTGGATTCTGATCCCGGTGTTCGCGAATCATGTCGTTCAAAAGAATCAGCCAACCCTCTCGATCTTCGTCATCCAAAGGGATTCCCGAAGCCATCTTTTTCTTGTTTGATTCCGGGTGAAATGCATCCGCATCGAGATAGCGACCGCCGCTCGCTTGAGCGAGGGCTTCTGCAAAGGTGCTCTTCCCGCACCCGGCAACTCCCATGACTACGAATAATCTCAATCGACCTCCGCGATTATCCTGGCGCTCAGTTTCTCGAGCAAAACCGAGGCTTAAGCCTCGGTTTGTTGATGGTCTCCTACCCAGTCGAGGTGATAGAACTTACCAGGATCTTTGTCTACACGTTCGTAAGTATGCGATCCGAAATAGTCGCGTTGTGCTTGCAAGAGGTTTGCCGGCAGACGCTCAGAGCGGTAACTGTCGAAGTAAGCTAACGAAGCAGCGTAGGCTGGAATCGGAATTCCTGCCAACGCAGCTTGAGCGACAACTTTTCTCCAGTTTCCTTGAGTCTCTTCGATGATCGCTTTGAAGTAAGGATCGAGAAGAAGATTTGGAAGATTGGATTCTTTTTCAAAGGCATCGGTGATCCGCTGTAGGAATCGTGCTCGAATGATGCATCCACCACGGAAAATCTTTGCAATCTCACCGTAATTCAGGTCCCAATCATACTCCTCCGCTGCTGCCTGCATAAGAGCAAATCCTTGAGCATACGAGCAAACCTTCGAAGCATACAGAGCGTCACGAACCGCTTTGATCCACTCTTCTTTCGTTCCTGGGAACTCGATACTTTCGGGTCCATTGAGGATCGACGAAGCTTTAACACGCTCCGACTTAATTGCTGAAATACAGCGAGCGAAAACCGCTTCGGACATTGTAGATGCCGGAATTCCCATGTTTAGCGAAGAAACGATCGTCCACTTTCCGGTTCCCTTCTGTCCTGCTCGATCCATGATGACATCCACCATAGGTGCTCCTGTTTCAGGATCTTTAAAGTCGAGAATCTTACCAGTAATTTCGATCAGGAAGGAGTCCAGATCCCCTTCATTCCATTCGGTAAATACCTTTTGCAGTTCTTCGACAGTTAATCCAACACCGTAGCGAAGTATGTTATACGCTTCACAGATTAACTGCATATCACCGTATTCGATACCATTGTGAACCATTTTCACGTAGTGGCCTGCACCGTTTGCACCGATGTAGGTAGTACAAGGCACCCCGCCCTCAACTGGCTTTCCAGGAGCTGCACCTTCAAGTGGCTTACCTGTTTCAGCATCTACCTTTGCCGCAATCGCTTCCCAAATCGGCTTCAACTCTTCCCATGAAGATGGGTCACCTCCAGGCATCAAGCTAGGACCAAATCGTGCCCCTTCTTCTCCACCGGATACTCCCGAGCCAATGAATCGAAATCCTTTCTCTTTGAGATCTTTTTCTCTGCGAATCGTATCTTCATAGAGCGCGTTTCCGCCATCAATAATGATATCGTCTTTGTCTAAAAGAGGCACCAACCCATCAATCACCGCATCGGTGGCCCTTCCTGCCTGAACCAAAATGATGATCTTTCGAGGAGACTTCAATGAACCAACAAAGTCTTCCAATGTCTCGGATCCTACCAAGCCTCCAGGGGTGTCCGGGTTCGCACCAACAAAGTCTGTCGTTTTGCTAGTCGTCCGGTTGTAAACTGAAATACGAAATCCATGATCCGCGATATTTAATGCCAAGTTTTGGCCCATGACAGCCAATCCAACGAGTCCGATATCCGATTGTTCGCTCATAAGGGCAGACACGTTATGAACCAATTCGCCAGTTGTCGACAAGAAGGTGAACTTTTTATTCAGCCCCTGCTCAACAGATGATCGAGGTGAGGCGCAAAAAGTTCGGGTTCCAAGAGAAAAGAATCATGCCCTTTTTCGGAATGCACCGTTAAGTGCATATTTTTTACCCCTGCTTCTTTGAGGTGGCGGACCATTTGGTCCTGCTCCTCCGGATAGAAACAGAAATCCGAGTCTATGGAGAATACGAGAAACTCCTGACCCGCATCGGCACATCGCTTCAACATCTCCAGCGGTGAATCAGCGCCACATTCTTGTACGGGATGGTAGCAACTCCACATCTCGCAGATTCTCAGATAGGTATTCGCATCAAAGCGGTGAACAAACTTTTTTCCCTGATGCATCACATAGGACTGAACGCTATCACGAATGACATACCAGGCAAAATGGTCCTCCGCCTGCTTCACTTCTTGGCGGGCACGGCGCTCAATCGCATCGAGGTGAACAAATGTTTTATGCGAAATCATCCGAGCTAGAGCCAACCCGTAGGTCGGACCATTGGTGTGATAGTAATCACCTCCATGAAAATGCGGGTCATTCTCAATGGCCAAAATTTGCTCGAACAATATCAAACGGTTTAAAACAGTTGTTTTCCAAGAGCTCGCGATGGGAACTACTTTGCGAACACGTTCGGGGTACATTCCAGCAAACGTCAGAGCGAGCATACCTCCCACACTGGGCCCAATTACTGCCCGGCAAACATCAATTCCCAAATGATCCAGTAGCTTGGCTTGAACTTCACATTGATCGGACGTCCGAATATGAGGAAATCGACTGCCCCGCGGCCGTCCTGTCTCAGGGTCCTTATCCATTGGGCTAGTCGATCCGTAGCAGCCTCCTAAATAGTTAGCACAGATAATGAAATATTTATCCGTATCCAATGCCTTCCCCTTGCCAATGTAGTCATTCCACCAGCCCAGATGCATGTCCTCGGTCCAAAGATTGCCTGCAGCTTCGACTTTGGGATTATAGCCAGCCGCATGGTGGCTTCCGGAAAGAGCGTGAAACAACAAAATCGCATTATCTTTAGCAGCGTTTAGCGTTCCATAGGTTTCGTAAGCAAGCTGAACCGGACCGGTCAGCTTGCCTTCACGCAAAACGACCGTCTCTCCAGGTGCAGCTACCTGAAAGTATTGAGTTTCAACATCAAAAGCCGATTGAGACATGAGACCCGAAACCATAGCGGTTTTGTTATTGAGAGCCAGCGCTTTTCATTCGGCAGGTGGGTTGGGGTGAGGTTTAGACTGATTTTAATACTAACTTGCCCATTTTAGGCTCATTGATAATACTTAAATATCTGGCAATCAACGATTTAAGTTAAATAACATAAAAATTAGAACAAAAATCGATAATCATTTGACAGAAAAACCCTCTTCCTTTTTAGTACTCGCCCCTTTCCAAGGGTAATTATTTAGGGAGTGAGGTGATTATTCATGTCTGAAGTACGACTTAAAAAAGGCGAATCCGTAGATAAAGCACTACGCCGCCTTAAAAAGAAGCTCGATCGCGAAGGAACTCTTCGCGAGGCTCGCGCACGTCGTAACCACGAGAAACCCAGTGACCGTAAGCGTCGCAAGGCAAAAGAGCCAAAAATAAACTACTGGGGTAATTTCTCTCTTTGAGAATGGTTCGTTTTGCAGCATTTTAAAACCCGGTTCGGCACCCGCCCAACCGGGTTTTTGGTAACTACCTCATGAAACGACCTCTAGCTATTTCGACTTGCTGGAATTCTAGCCGCCACAATGACGGATTAGAAATGGTTGAAGAACTCGCTCAGCTCGGATTTGAATATGTCGAGTTAGGACACGGGATTCGATTCAGTCTTTGGCCTGGAATCCTGAAGGCCCACGAAAAGGGTGTTGTCCGATTCTGTTCCTTACACAATTTCTGCCCTCTTCCCATGGGGTTCACCCGCCCCAATCCCAATTGCTATGAATTTTCTGACTACCGCAGCAACGTTCGCAAACGAGCCGTCCGCTGCACCAAGGAAACCATTCAACATGCAGCCGAATTAGGAGCTGATCGAATTGTGCTCCACCTTGGATCTACAGGGCAGCCTCCACGCAGCGAACAACTGGAGACCGATCTTGCTCACGGACGTTTTGGTTCCCGCTCATTTGTTCAAACTAAACTGAGGGCTATCCAAGAGCACGAAGCCCGTTATGAACGGACATGGAACCGAGTAAAAGCGTGTCTAGATGAATTTATTCCCTTAGCTCGAAAGCATAAGATCCGACTGGGTTGCGAATGCCGAGAGGAGATCGAAGAATTTCCGATCGAAGGAGCTTTTCCTAAAATTCTCGACCAATTTCCCAGCGATGTTGTTGGATATTGGCATGATTTCGGTCATGCGGCCCGAAAAGCAGCTCTCGGATTTGTCAATCATGAGCAGCATTTTCAAAAATTGGCGAACCGGCTTATCGGCTGCCACGTGCACGACTTCAAATACCCAAATCGCGACCACCGGGCACTTGGCCGGGGTATTATCAACTTCGAAAACTTTTGGCCCTATCTTCCGAAGGATCTAATTCCAA
>JBCCKK010000041.1:0-15712 GCA_039027395.1 Verrucomicrobiota bacterium
ATTGAATCCTAGATAGTGTTTCTCACAGAGTAGGATATCCGCCTCCTGAATAATGAGCTCCTCACGCTCCCTTCGTTCTCGTGCTTTTCTGCTTTCCGTCATGTCCCAAAAATATTTTCTAAGTTATTTTTTGACTTGTAGTCAAAATTCGATTATCAGTCAATTGTCTAACCCAACATAGCTTATGATAGATCGATTTGCATTACAACTTGCCGATAAAATTATCCAGTTCCGCTGGTGGATCCTCGGTTTCTCACTCATCTTTGTTGCTCTTGCCGCAAGCGGTGGTCGTTTTCTAGCCTTCGACAACAATTACCGCACTTTTTTCAGTAAGGAAAACCCCGAGCTCGTCGCATTTGAAGAAATCCAGGCGATTTATACGAAAAACGACAACATTTTGTTCATCGTTCAGCCTCAAAACGCGGCCGGGCAGCCGACCGAAGTCTTTACTCCACGAGTCACTTCAGCCATCGAAAAGATTACCGAGGAATCCTGGCAAATCCCATTTGCGATTCGAGTCGATTCCATCACGAATTTTCAACACACCGAAGCCGATGGCGATAATCTTCTCGTTGAAGACCTGATCCGAGACGGGGCAACTATGAGCCAGGAGCGTCTCGACTCCAGAAAGGCAATCGCGCTCAACGAACCGCTACTTCGAGGGCAGTTGATCTCACCGGATACCGATACGACGGGAGTCAATGTAACGCTGCAATTCCCAGAGAAGTCTCTTCTCGAGGTTCCGGAAGCCGTCGCTAAAGCGCGGCAAATCGTTACTGATATTCAAGCCGAATACCCTGAGCTCACCATTGCTCTTTCCGGAGGATCCATGCTCAACAACGCCTTCGCTGAGTCGGGGCAAAAGGATTTCACCACATTAATCCCGATGATGTATGGGATTCTCATCGTCATGATGGTCATCACACTGCGCAGCTTCACGGGAAGTGGTGTCACATTGATGGTTACGATCTTCTCGAATTTGACGGCCATGGGCATCGCAGGACATCTCGGGATGAAACTCAGTCCGATCCCAGCTACTGCTCCGATTATCATTATGACTTTGGCCATTGCAGACAGCATCCATTTACTTGTCTCGATGCGAAAGCTGATGGCCCAAGGCCAAGATAAACTCACCGCCCTCAAAGAAGCATTTCGAATCAACTTGCTCCCCATCACCATTACCAGCGTAACGACAGTAATCGGATTTCTCGGACTAAATTTCTCAGACGCTCCTCCGTTTCGAACTTTGGGTAACATCACAGCTATGGGAATTGGGGCCGCATGGTTCTACTCACTTGTAACCATGCCAGCTCTAATAAGCCTACTCCCTTTTCGAGTCAAAGTTACTGAAGACGCCGACTCGCAAAAAGCAGGAACCTATGACCGGTTTGCAAATGTAATCATCAAACATTACCGCCTTGTTCTAGTTACCATGGGAGGACTCGCTCTCTTCTTAACGCTGCTCGTCCCCCGACTCGAACTCAACGATGAATGGATTAAATACTTTGACTATCGAATCGATTTTCGAAGCGACGCCGAATTCGGCATGGAACATCTAAACGGACTCTATGACATTCACTTTTCCGTGGAAGCTGGAGAATCTGGCGGAATCAGTAATCCCGAATTCCTTACAAAACTAGAAGCTTTCACCGAATGGCTGAGAGCTCAACCTGAGATCACTCACGTCAACAGCTTCTCGGATACGATCAAACGCCTCAACAAAAACATGAATGGGGATGACCCGGCTTATTATAAAATCCCGGAAACTCGAGAACTCGCAGCCCAATACATTCTTCTCTACGAACTATCGCTCCCTTACGGATTAGATCTTAACGATCGAGTCAACATCGACAAATCAGCAACTCGAATCACTGTCACGCTTCCAGAGATCTCTACAGTCCGCTTGCGAGAGCTTCAGGTCCGCTGTCGCCAGTGGCTTCAAGACAACACCCCTCCTGCCATGCACGCTGTTCCTACAGGAACCAGTGTCATGTTTTCCTTCATTTCCCAAAGAAACATCGAAGGCATGCTGGTGGGCAATAGTATCGCTTTGGTCGCAATCTCCGGGATCATGATCATCGCGTTGCGAAGCTTTGGGTTGGGAATGATGAGTATCATTCCCAATACGATCCCCATTCTCGCCTCGTTTGGTATTTGGACATTGTTAGTTGGACAAGTGGGCATGGCTGCGGCTTCGGTCACTTCGACCTCATTGGGAATTGTCGTGGACGATACCGTTCACTTTCTCTCCAAATACATTCGAGCTCGCCGGGAAAAGTTTTTATCCAAACCAGATGCGATCCGTTACGCCTTCAATACGGTAGGAACTGCAATCGTATCGACGACGATTATCTTAGCTGTCGGATTTGCCTTCTTAGCCACGTCCAGTTTTGCCATCAACTCGCAAATGGGATTACTCACGGCGATCACAATTGTCGTTGCAATGGTCTTCGATTTCACCGTTCTACCCGCCTTGCTGATGCTCGGCAAAGATAAACAAACCAACCAACCTCCTATGAATACACATACTCAAATTCCTGCTAAACGAACCCGCACCCGAGCCTGGTTTACCATGGCCCTTGCAGCCGCCGGCTTAACCCTCTGCTTTCCTTCGGGAGCATCTGCAGAAACTCCTGAAGAAAAAGGGTTTGCGATTGCTGCTCGTTCGGACCGATCAGACCGCGGTTTTACCGACAGCGCCGTAGACCTCCAAATGATCCTCAAGAATAAAGCGGGTCAAAAGACCGTTCGAGATGTCGAAATCAAAACCCTAGAAGTTCCAGATGAAAACGTCGGTGATAAATCGCTTACGATTTTCAGTTCTCCTAAGGATATCGACGGAACAGCCCAGCTCTCTCACGCTAAGATTCTCGATCCTGATGATCAGTGGCTTTACCTACCCGCGCTTAAGCGCATCAAACGGATTTCATCCGTCAACAAATCGGGCCCGTTCGTCGGCTCTGAATTTGCCTTTGAAGATCTGACCGCAACAGAACTTAACAAATACACTTATAAATTCATCAAAACCGAAACTTTCGGCGGACTGACATGTGATGTCATTGAGCGCTACCCCCGCTACGAACATTCAGGATATACCAAACAAATCGCATGGATAGATCAGAAGGATTTTCAGCCTAGAAAGATTGAGTTCTACGATCGTAAAGGTGACTTACTCAAGACACTCACTTTGACCAACTACAAAAAATACAAAGGCAGTTATTGGCGCTCCCATAAACAGTCGATGATTAATCACCAAACCGAAAAATCTACCGATCTCATTTTTGGTGACTTCAAATTTCAAACGGGCTTAGGGGATGGTGACTTTGACAAAAACGTCCTAAAGCGTATTCGTTAATCTAACATCAACAAAGCATCCTCATGCCAACTCGCTACATCTTCTGGATTACATGTTCGCTGCTCGGGCTAAGCTTACCGCTTAGTCAGGCAGCCGAATACGACTTCTCAGGACAAATTTCTGCCGAAACTCGATTTTTCCCGAATTCACCTCAATATTCAGATCAGTTCGATTTGTGGCAACCCTCTTTGACCTTCCAACCCGAGCTTGAAGTGGATCTCGCAGAGGGTGTCCACCAGTTTTCTTTGATCCCATATCTGCGACTGGATGCCATGGACAGCAATCATACCCACTGGGATCTTCGCGAGGCCTACTGGCGTTATGTCGGAGATGACGTCGAACTGCTTTTTGGAGTAAATAAAGTATTCTGGGGTGTCACAGAGTCTCGCCACCTCGTCGACGTTATTAACCAAACCGATGCCATTGAAGATATTGATGAGGAGGACAAACTTGGACAGCCTATGATCCAATTGTCCACCACCCAAGATTGGGGGACCGTATCAGGGTTTGTACTTCCCCGCTTTAGAGAACGAACGTTTCCGGGTCCAGATGGCCGCTTGCGAGGCCCCCTAGTCGTCGATGGCGATAGCGCAGAATTCGAATCTGATCTCGAAGAATGGCACCCCGATGTGGCATTACGCTACTCTCACTATTTAGGTGATTGGGATTTTGGGGTCTATTATTTCTACGGCACGGGACGCGAACCGATTTTAATTCCAAAAGGAAATGGCAGGGAACTCACACCGCGCTATGAACTCATCCATCAAACAGGTATTGATATTCAATACACGAAGGATGCTTGGCTCTGGAAGTTTGAAGGCATTATGCGTGAAGGTCATGGCGATATTTTTGGAGCCGTTGTCGCTGGATTCGAGTATACATTTTACCAAATCTTTTCGACCAGTGCCGACCTCGGTGTGTTAAGCGAATATTTATACGATGGCCGTAACGAACGAGAAGCCCCAGTCACCACGTTTCAGAATGACGTCTTTTTGGGCACGCGTCTTACCCTAAACGACACGGAAGACACCGCACTCCTTGCAGGAACAATTATTGATGTCGAAGATTTAACGACAAGCTTCACGATCGAGTTTGAGCGTCGAATTGGCAATGACTGGAAAATTGAAGTGGAAAACCGATTTTTTACAAATGTGGATTCTGGCAATACAGCCCGAGCTTTTAAAAATGATTCTTTTATTAACGTTCGTTTAACTCGTTTTTTCTAAAAGCTGGGAATGGTCGCTACGACTTTTCCTTGGATTCGAAAGTTCTCAGAAAGCACGATGGGCTGATGATCGGGATTACTCGATTGAGGCTTCAATACCACGACATTCTCTTTGCGCCAAAACTGTTTGATGGTCGCTTCATCGTTGATCAACGCGACAATGGTTTCTCCATTTTCGGCATCGGGTTGCTGCCGCACTAAGACCAACGCTCCTTCCTCAATCCCAACTCGGTTCATGGAATCCCCGAGAGCACGCAGCAAAAAATAGCGATGCCCCGGAGTGGCCAACTGTTCAGAAACCGGGATTTGAGCTTCCAGGTTTTCCTCTGCTAAGAGGGGGCGTCCACACGCCGCATTTCCTACGAGAGGTACTTCGACCGTGCGCTCATGATCACTCGTCTCCGGTAGATCTCGGACCAGAACTAGCGCTCGTCCTGCTTGGCGGGCGAGATAACCTGCCTCAATAAGCTTCTCCACCATCACCTGTCCGGACCGAGGTGAACGATACCCCATCACCTCTGCTACTTCCCGAACCGTCGGAGTTCTCCCTTCGTGAACAATGGCTCTTCGTAGAAATTGAAGCGCTTTTGCCTCTTGTGGATTTAGCCCTTGTTCACTCATTTATACAATTTGTATACTTTTGTTTACTTATTATCAATAATGAATTATGTACAACGGATACTCGATTTGTTGCCATGCCCCCCTACGATACCATCATTGAACTGAAAGCTCGGCTCCGAGAACAGTTTCCAACCGCCCATTCAGGTCAAGGCAATGCTCCTACTCCACAAGTAACCACTGGCGTTCCCGTTCTTGACGAGCATCTGTTGACTCGGGGCATGCTCGTTGAATTGGTCGACAGTCCTATGGGAGGCGGGGCTCTGATGCTTTCGGAATGTTTGCGCCATGTTTCGAAACGAGGGGATTATGCTGCACTGATTGACGCCATCGATCAGTGGGACCCCCAGTCGATGGCCCTACCTGATCTGAATTTCTTGTTGTGGGTGCGTTGCACTCAAACGTCTCAAGTCCTAACCGCTGCGGATCTTTTACTGAGAGACGGCAATCTACCCCTTCTTTGGATCGACTTCTCACTGTGTTCGATCCGGCAACTTCGTCAAATTCCCAATTCCGTTTGGTTTCGACTCAGGGCTTTGGGACATCAGTCCCGAGTCACATGCATCATTCTCTCTCCAGGCAAGCTCGTCGGGTGTGCCGACTTAAGCGGGGAGATCCGTTTTTCTCCATCCATTGCCGCTTTAAATCAGCTTCGATCTGAGCTGCTTCCACATGTTTCTCTTCATATAACTCGCAAGCGTTTATACGCTCCACGTTCTGATATGGATGAGGAGCACCGACTTCATGCCTAAAGGCTTCTATGTTCGCTGTCATTGTTCTTCGCCACCCTCACCTCCAGTCAGCCGTTCGAACTTCCGCCTATGATCCGCAGATTCCTTTAGCCGTTTTACATACAGGAGAGGATATCATTGTCTCCCGAGATAAGGCTGTCATTTGGCAAATGAATACACAGGCCAAACATTCAGGTGTATCCCCTGGGTTAACCGCGAGCCAAGCCTTAGCTCGCTGTAGTGACCTGCAAATTTTACCTCGCAATCTACCTCAAGAACATACTGTCAGCACCCTTCTCCTACAAACTGCAGGCCATTATTCGCCACGGATTGAGGCCACCGAATTTGGCATGGTGACTTTGGATTTAGACGGCAGTACTTTTCTACCCGATCGCCTTGCATCGATGTCGCAATCGATTTTAGATGAACTTGAATGTGTTCATCTCAAAGCTCAAGTAGGTGTCGCTCCCACCCCTGATCTGGCTCAGCTGGCAGCGCATACCGGACGTCCCTTTCACTTGCTCGGGAATCATCCCGATGAAGTTCAAGCGTTTCTTCAGCCATTACCTCCTTCCTGGATTCACGTTTCAGAGAATGCTCTCAATATCCTACAACTTTGGGGAGTGCGCACTCTAGGTGCGCTTTTATCACTTCCCCAACAAGAGCTCCGGGAAAGGCTGGGATCTGAAGTAGTGGAACAGTGCACTCGTTTGCGACGAGATACCATTCGACCTTTAAAAGTAGTGCCTCCACCTCAAACCTTCTGTGAAGTCTCGGATCTTGAACATCCTATCGAATGTTTGGAACCCTTACTCTTTCTTTTACAGCGATTTCTTGAACAGCTAGCTCACCGTTTAGATAGCTGTTACCTGGCATTTGAACAAGTCCTGCTTGAGTTTGCCTTTGATAATGGAAGCACTTCACAGCGAAGATTCAAAATCCCGGAACCCACGACCGATATCAACCGGCTGCTTTGTATGATTCACGGCTCATTGGAGCACTACACCGCTCCTTCTCCATTGATCCGAGTATCGATGGAAGCGGTTCCCACCCGTCCCCCACGAGTTCAACGAGGCTTATTTGAAAACTATCTGAAAGATCCTCAACAGTTTGCTGAGACACTGACCCAATTGTGTGGAGTCGTTGGTTCCGACCGAATTGGCTCTCCACATATTTGTTCCATGCAGCAACCGGATGCGATTGAAATGCAGCCTTTTCAAGAACATCAAAACAACAAAGATTCACCCAAAGCCTCCTCTCCAGTGTATGGACTTCCCATGCAACGGTATCGGCCTCCATTGCCTGTGGATGTTCAAGTCGATGCTCAAAAGCAGCCTATTGCATTCACTTCAACACGTATGAGTGGTCGGATTAGAGCAATGCATGGCCCATGGCTAAACTCGGGAGGCTGGTGGCAATCGGACCAGCATTGGGAGCGTCGAGAGTGGGACGTGCAATCTCATCAAGGCGAACTCTTTCGACTCGTGCAGACGTCCAAGCAATGGGTCATTGAAGGTCGTTATGCATAGAAGCTCGGACTACATCGAGCTCCACGCTCGCAGTGCATTCAGCTGGCATCGCGGGTCCTCGAAACCAGAGACTCTTGTCGAGCGTGCTGCAGAACTTGGATTGCCCGCACTTGCTCTCTGTGATCGAGATGGGGTTTATGGATCCGCTCGACTTCACTACGCTGGAAAGGAGCATGGAGTGCGGGGCATCGTCGGAACCGAGCTCACTCTCACCAACGGAACCGTGCTCCCCGTTTTAGTCAAAACGCGCACGGGCTATCAAAATTTGTGTCGTTTGCTAACTCGCGCCAAACTACGGGCAGCCAAAAATGAAAGCCAAGTCACCTGGACGGAACTCCGTGAATATGGTGAAGGGCTTGTCGCTCTTACGGGAGATGAAGAAGGCCCCGTTCGCCACTTCTTAGACCAGGGCGACCGCGAATCGGCTCGGGAAAACATTCGGTGCTTACTGGATATTTTTGGGCCAGATCATCTATACGTCGAACTACAGCGACATCGGGCCCGAGGAGAAACTCCGATACTTCGAGAACTGGTCGAGTTTTCCCGTGAGTTTCAACTCCCACCACTTGCTACCAATGGAGTGCTGTATGCGGCCCCCACGGGTCGAGCACTGATGGATGCATTTACTTGTCTTCGACTCCACACCCGGCTCGATCAGGCCAAAGATCAGCTCTGCCTGAATCGAGAACGCTGCTTGAAGTCTGCCGAGCGCATGTCCCACTTATTCGCATCACTCCCGGAAGCTATCACCCATACTCGAAGTTTAGCAGAACAGCTTGAGTTTACTTTAGAAGACCTGGGTTACCGATTCCCTCAATTTCCGACACCCAACGGCGAATCCGCATATGCGTTTCTAAGAGATCGAACTTACGAAGGCGCTCGCTCTCGTTATCCGCACATCACGACTCCGATTCGACGACAACTTGAACATGAATTAACTTTGATTCATAAGCTAGGGTTTGAAGGCTACTTTCTCATCGTTTGGGATCTGGTTCAATACGCACGGACCAGTGACATTCTTGTCCAAGGTCGAGGTAGTGCGGCGAATAGTGCCGTTTGCTATTGCTTGGGCATTACGGCAGTCGACCCCATTGGAAACGGGTTATTGTTTGAGCGATTCTTGAGCGAAGGTCGAAACGCCTGGCCAGATATTGATTTAGATCTTCCCAGTGGGGATCGCCGAGAACGGGTTATTCAAGAAGTCTACCGCCGCTTCGCCCCCTATGGAGCCGCCATGACCGCAAATGTGATTACGTATCGTGGACGCAGTGCATTTCGAGAAATGGCAAAAGTCTTAGATTTCCCCGAAGACACCATTTCTCGATTTTCAGATTTGTTTTCCTCAGGAGATTTTCCGCACACTCTAGAACTTCAAGACCAGATCCGACAATCTGGAGTTCCAGTCAATCATCCTCGAATCACCTCGTTAGTCCAACTCTATCAATCCGTCTACGGACTTCCCAGACATCTCGGTCAACACAGCGGAGGAATGGTCATGTGCACCGAAGGACTCGATTCCATTGTTCCACTCGAAAATGCCACGATGCCTGGGCGTAGTGTTTTGCAGTGGGATAAAGATGATTGCGAAGACCTTGGCATTATTAAGGTCGACTTATTAGGACTCGGCATGATGGCAGCAATTCAAGACAGCCTCACCTTATGCACCCAACGAGGACATCCGGTGGATCTCGCTACCGTGCCCAAGGATGATCGACTGACCTTTGAGATGATGCAACGGGCGGATACGATTGGAGTCTTTCAAATCGAAAGCCGGGCCCAGATGGCAACGCTGCCCCGCATGAAACCTCGAAACTTTTACGACATCGCCATTGAAGTTTCTTTGGTGCGCCCCGGTCCAATTACGGGAGACTTGACCCATCCTTACCTGGACCGGCGAGATGGAAAGCAAGCGATTGATTATATTCACCCGTCACTTACTCCTGTTCTAAAGCGGACTCTTGGCGTTCCACTGTTTCAAGAACAGGTGTTGCGCATGGCCATGATTCTAGCCGACTTTACAGGAACCGAGGCAGAAGAATTACGACGAGCTATGGGATTTAAACGAGATGACGAGCGCTTACAAAAAGTGGGCGTCAAACTTCGCCAAGCAATGCAACGCAAAGGAATTGGCAAAGATGTTCAGGATAAAATGGTCAAAGCGATTGGATCATTTGCTCTTTACGGATTTCCCGAAAGTCACGCCGTGAGTTTCGGGTTATTGGCTTACGTAAGCACCTGGCTCAAGGCCCATCGCGGGGCCGAATTTTACACAGCTCTGCTCAATAATCAGCCGATGGGTTTTTATTCTTCAGCCACCCTGATTAAGGATGCCCGACGTCACGGCATTAAAACACGAGCGGTTTCGATTTTTCATTCATTATGGGAAACCCAGGTTGTCGACGACCACACACTTCAATTGGGATTACACCAAGTCAAAGGATTGAGCCGAAACTCGGGCGAGCGTATTGTCCAAGAACGGCGACGAAACAATTGGTCTACTCTCGACGATTTTATTGTACGGACTGAAGTGTCTCGAGACGAACGTCGAGTTCTAGCTCAAATTGGTGCACTCAACGGCTTGGCCAAACATCGTCGAGATGCACTTTGGAATGTCGAGCGGACCGTGCATCAACAAGATCTATTTTACGCAGCAGAGGACAAAGCTATATCTTCCAACTTAGCATTAGATCCGATGAAACCATTCGAACGACTGCACGCAGATTACCAAGGATTAGAACTTTCCACCGGACCTCACCCCATGTCATTTGTTCGAAAGAAACTCCCTAATGTATGGCTAGCTAAAGACATTCTATCTGCAAGAGAAGGGCAGATCCTTACCATTGCGGGCATGGTGATCTGTCGACAGCGTCCAGGAACTGCTAAAGGCAACTTGTTCCTGTCTTTGGAAGATGAAACGGGAATCAGTAATGCGTTTGTTCCTCGCCCCGTATTTGAACAGTTACGGTTGCTCATTGTTCAAGAACCTGTTCTTCAAGTAACCGGCCCCTTGCAACTTAGTCGTGGTAGTCACTCGGTTCTCGCTCAAGACATTCAGCCCATCCGTCTGGGCAAGCTGCAGGCTACTTCCCATGATTTTCATTAATCAGATCAACAGGCGTTTCGCCTGGATAAACCTTTACTCTGGCACGTTATAACCTATGTTATAACGTATGGCTTATGAAACTAAAGTGCGCAAAATTGGCAACTCTCTCGGCATTGTTTTACCTAAGGAAGCTCTGGCTCAACTGAAGGTTAAAGAAGGCGCTAAGCTTTATCTCACAGAAGCACCTGAAGGCAAAATCGAAGTCACTGCTGCCGACGAGGAGTTTGCGAAGATCATGGAAGTTGCTGATGATCTGATGCATCGCTATCGTAATGCCCTAAAAGAGCTCGCAAAATGACGGAGCCTATTTGGCTACCTCAAGTAGCAATCCACTCGATTCATAATGAGCTACTCAATCGTTTCGGAGGATCCACGGGGATTCGTGACGAGGGATTACTCGATTCGGCTCTAGCCCGGCCCGTTCAGTTATTTCACTACGGCAAGCCCACACTATTCGAGTGCGCAGCTTCATACGCCCATGGAATCGTAAAAAACCATCCATTTATCGATGGCAATAAGCGAACGGGATTTATTGCTGCCGCTTTGTTTTTAGAACTTAATGGGTATCACTTCACATCAAGCGAAGCAGATGCTGTCTTGCAAACTCTGGCCCTTGCTGCAGGAGAAATTCAGGAAGCTGAATTTGCAGATTGGCTATCCAAATCCTGCTCCGTTAACGATCCGGAATAGTCGACCCTCAAACGTCTTATTTCTATGAACGAAATCGAACACCTTCATGAAGCGATGTTGGCTTATCCAGAGACCGACGTGAGTGAGCCCTTTGGTCCGGGGCCACTCGTATATAAAGTTGCCGACAAAATGTTTGCCATCATGAACCCCGAAAAGATTCCGGTGATGTTGAACCTCAAATGCGATCCAGAACGGGCACTCGAACTGAGGGACGAATACCCATCCATCGAATCTGGTTATCACATGAATAAAAAACACTGGAATTCGGTCCATCTAGATGGCTCGGTTCCCGACTCATTGATTCTCGAGCTGATCGACCATTCCTTCGACTGCGTGCTAGCCAAGCAATCCAAACACTTTCGGGAACGAATTAACGCCCAGCGAAAGTAGGTTAGTTGAAATGGTCTATGCACCAAACTTCCTTTCATTGAGGAAGGATAAGGTATGAAAGAATATCGCATACGGGACTAGATAGAGAGGAATCATCCCTGTGGGAAACACCGTCACCTGGTTAGGAAAATCATGAGAAAAGAGGTGCAATGGAGAATCGGATGAGGTGAATCCGAAGAAGAAGGCAAAAAAGAAATCGATCATTCCTACAAGAATTACAATATAAACAGACTTCGATGGAATCTCTTTTACTGCACGATAGATCCATAGAACAAGCAATGCTACAAGGGCTACTAGAATATCACCAACTCCAGCCGGCCAGGCAAAGATCCCTGGAAGATTTCCACGAAACATTTCAACAAGAAATACTGCTCCAATCGCTCGCCAGAGTTGCAGCCCAATGAGAGCCCGCTGGGATAGTCTTTTGTCGAGAAACCAGTCTTTGAAGAAGAACAGAATTGCGGAAGGTAGTGCCCATACGAAAGGCACCAAAAACTCACCGACAATGCCGAGCTGTTCTGAAAATCGAGTCATACAAACCACAAACATGGTGGCACCAAAGACCAGCCAACCTCCGGCAATGATAGATCCTTTAGCAAAGCTCTCCCCACCCTGCTGATACATAGCAAAAATATAAAGCGGTGTTACCAGCAGGGCAGCTACGATGATGAATAGCGTTATGGGATGCGCATCCATCATCGTATACATTGTGCTGCCTTCCATAGTTTTTTCGAGTTAGAGGGGCCAAACTGGCGTATCAGAAACAGGAGCTCCGTCTGTCGAGGTCCATTGCTCTAAAGATCCTTCCTTCGCTTGGATCACGAAGTACACCAGAGGTTCTTCGCCTGTATTACGCCAACACCTAGTTGCGGCAGGCGATACCCGAATCGATGATCCTTGGGTGACAGCGATCACTTCTCCATCAATCAACATTTCTCCGGTTCCTGTGATAAATAAATATAGCTCTTCGTTTTGCTGATGTTTATGCAAAAAAGGAATCGATACTCCTGGGGGCATGGCTCCGAAGGATATCTCCATGCCACTGAGTCCTAAATGTTCTTTGAGCCAGAGCTTTCCAGGCAAGCTTCCTGCGAGAGGAATGTCGGCTACATATTGATTTAATTCAGACCACGGCCCGGCATGGAAGGCGGTTGCATTTGGGTAGGTTTCTATTTGGGTTGTTTCTGTTTTCATGAAATGTCCTTTCTAAGACCACGCTTCCTTAGTTTCGGAGAGCGTATGGAGTTTGGTGGATTTTAAGGTAAAAGGGGAAAAAGGGCCTGACGCAACCACAACGACAACAGCAAAGACCAACAGACTTGCGCTACTAATCCAGGCAACTCCGAAAAGACTGCTAGGATTCCATACATTCAGTGCTGTCCAAACGAGAAGCAAGCGGACGAGTGCGGCAATAAACGCTGCGGAAGGCCGTTTAATTCCTTGGCACGAAAATGAAAATGCGAGTCCGAGACCCAACAAACCTATACACGGGGCAGCGATCTGGAGATAGCTCTGCATCATACTCGAAACATCGGCACTATCCGCCATCCAACGGAGCCATTCGACTGGAACCAAGGTTACCCCTACACCTAGGACTGTCGTTAATGTGAACGAGAGAATGGCTCCTGCATAGACAAGGTCTCGTGCCCTCTGGGTCTCTCCGAGACCCCATGCTTTTCCGACCAAGGCCACTTGAGACATTCCAATACTGAAGATGATTGGAATCAGCAACGACTCGAGGCGAGACGCAACACCGTAGGCAGCAAGTTCGATTCCTCCGAGCTTTGAAACGTAGACCGTAACGAAAACTGACGTCAGAGCTGCCATCAGGGTGTTCACAGAGCTCGGCAAACCAACCCACAGAATGTCACTTAAGTTTTGTTTACGAACGTTTAATTTAGGTAGGACTAAAAGATACTTTGAAAGGGAGCTAGATAGTTTTAATACCTGTATGGAGAGGATCGGAAAGTAGCACTCAGCCACGTGTGATCGCTGTCGAGCTTTTGAGGCCTGGTTTGTTTTATCCAGTGTTCTAATGAGCTCTACCGACAGCCACAACGCTTGGACCAAGAAGCCGAGGGCTGAAATCCATGCAGCACCTTGGAGGCCAAATCCTGCAACGTTTCCCCAACCCAAGATTAGCGGGTAACTCACTCCCCCCTGAACCACGATGGTGACTGCACCAACGATTGCAGGAGCTCTGGGATTTCCGATAGCCCGATGAATATTTGCTAATACATTCGTAACCCATAGCAAAGGAATCGCCGCAAAGAAGATAACAGCATATTCCCTGGCTCGATTGGCAATCCCTACATCACCGGCCATACGGCCAATCCATTGGAATGGATCCCAACCTAGTAGAACGGCAAAGAAGACTCCGAAGATCCAAGCTAGTGTGATCGATGTTCTGATCAACTGATGCTGATATCGTTGGTCTTTTGTTGCCCGAGCTACGGCCGATGCTACGCCGCCTCCTAGCCCCCCTGCTGACATCATTCCCATCAAGAACACGAGAGGAAGGCATAGAGTAAATCCTGCTAGAGATTCCGTCCCTAGTCGTGAGACCAAGCCAATTTCGTATGTTAGTAATGCAGCATTCAGGGACATAAGAAAGAACGTAGGTAGTGAAAACCTGATGATTTCCGATTGGAGACGAATCATCTGTGTTGGAATGAGTTTATTCACTAGCTTCTTCACGTTTTAGTTGCAAAACGCAAGTTAATATTCTTGAAAGATTGTATTTTGCAAGTTATTTTTGTTCAAATCATGAAAGAACTTCCATTCCTTAAACATTACGGACCTTGGGCTGTTGTCACTGGGGCATCTGATGGCATCGGTCGAGAGATGGCACTTTGCCTAGCCGAGCGAGAATTTAATCTGGTGCTAGTCGCCAGGAATCAAATAACTCTTACCGAGTTGTCTCTTGAATTGAAGTCCAAATATCAGATCGAGACTCGGAGCCTTCCCCTTGATCTGTCACGTGACTCTGGTGTTGAAATCATGATTGCCCAAACTCGGGACTTGGATGTTGGACTTCTTATCAATGCTGCGGGCTTTGGAACTTCTGGCCCCTTTCTCGATGCTCAGCTCTACAACGAAATCGAAATGCTCAAGGTTAATTGTAAAGCCGTAATGAAACTTTCCTATCATTTCGGACAGCGATTCTGCAATCAAGGTCGAGGCGGCATCATCTTTATGAGCTCATTACTGGCATTTCAAGGTGTCCCTCGGGCGGCTCACTATTCCGCAACAAAGGCCTACATTCAGACGTTTGCCGAAGGGCTACACCATGAGCTATCTCCATTTGGTGTCGATGTGGTGAGCTCCGCTCCGGGTCCGGTGGCAACGGGTTTTGCCAAACGAGCGGGTATGACAATGAGCCTTGCCCTCAAAGCACGGGACGTTGCAGAATCCACATTAAACGCTCTGGGTAAACGTAGTACGATTCGCCCAGGTTGGCTTTCTCAACTGTTGGAGTACTCTTTAAAGCCGCTCCCTCGTTGGGGAAGAGTTCGGATGCTTCAGCATGTCATGAAAAAAATGACTCAACCGCAGGCTTCCGCCTCCATTTCCACCGAAGGTCGACTTGAATCCAAAGTGGTCAATGACTAAGCTTTCTCATGATTCAAAAGATTGAACTGCAGGATCGTCGCTCTCCTTGTCCGGTTGCATGCACCCTTGATTTGATCGGAGATCGCTGGACTCTACTAGTAATCCGCGACTTAGTTTTTGGAAAACAACGCTTCGATCAATTCTTGGCCTCTCCTGAGGGTATTGCTACCAATATCCTTTCTCAACGTCTGCGGTGGCTTGCAGATCATGGACTTGTTGAGCGAACCCAGGATCCAGATGACGGACGAAAGGTGATCTACAGTCTTACTTCGAAAGGAAAAGCTTTGCGAAAAATTTTGGCAGCCGTTGCCGATTTTGGCATGAAGAACGTAGCGGAAACTCAAGTCGGCAAAGACTACCAGACGCCATAACTTCGGTTGCCGACTGGCTCTCTTTGGGAGGTATAGCGAGTTTAATAAGTCGTAGCTTATAAACCCAATTTGCCCAGAGAATCGTAAC
>JBCCKK010000042.1:0-15699 GCA_039027395.1 Verrucomicrobiota bacterium
GGAAACCTGACGACTGCAGATACCTTCGAGATACTTAGTGGAACAATCGACTACTCTACCGGAAATTACACGGTTTCTCTCAATGGAGCGGCAGCAGTAGGAGGAACTTTCACAGGGAGTTCTACCTATGGTGACTTCAATATTCAGGCCGATAATCCCTCTGCAGCAAACTATACCACGTGGACCTTCGATAATATCGATATTGCTGCTGTTCCCGAGCCAAGCACCTATGCATTGATTGGCATCGCTGGAGGAGTCCTACTTCTTACGAAGCGCTTACGTCGCAAATAGAATGTTTTGTTGGTGGATAATTAATCGAGTTAGGTTCACTTTGCGAGAGGTGAGCCTTTGTTCGTTTTTTGATGTTCAAAGGAGTCTTGAGTTTAAACCCGTCTGTTTAGGCTAGCTAGATAGAATTTGTAATGGCTCGTGCTGCTTTTTTTTCAGATATGCCTCACCGCCTCATTGAGGTCTATGGAAACGGCAGATTTGCGGAGATTGAGTCACTTGTAGATACTTATCCTGTTATCATCGGACCAGATAACTTCGACGAACATTCGGTAGCCCTTTCCGATGTTGAATTTATCTTTTCCACTTGGCATATGCCGCAACTGACGGAACTCCAGATGGATGAACTAGCTGCATTAAAAGCGGTCTTTTATGCGGCCGGCAGTGTCCAATATTTCGCAAGACCTTATCTCGAACGAGGAATCCACGTGGTTTCAGCTCGGATGGCGAATGCCGTGCCTGTTGCCGAATACGTTGTGGCTCAGATCATTTTGGCCAGCAAAGGCTATTTTTCGAAAGAGCGAATTAGTCGAACATTTGACGGCCGTTGTCACTCGGGGCCGGATTACCCAGGAATTTGTGATGTTACTGTTTCCATTTTAGGAGCTGGGACGATCGGAGCAATGGTTATTGAGCGTCTGAAGAACTTAGGTTTTGAAATTCTGGTCTTCGACCCTCTTATCAGCAAGCAGAGAGCTCGAGATTTAGGGGTCCGCAAAGTAAGTTTGGCAGAGGCGTTCTCGGCGGGTTTCATTGTGAGTAATCACATCGCAGACCTCCCAGAGACTCGAGGGATCCTCGAAGGTCACCTTTTTGAGCTTCTAGGGGAGCGTGCCACTTTTATTAATACAGGACGAGGCGCGACGGTTGTTGAGTCTGAAATGTTAGATGTTTTAGCAAAGCGCCCCGACTTAACTGCACTCTTGGATGTTACGGCACCGGAGCCTCCGATTCGATCTAGTCCGGTTTACGAATTGAACAACGTCTATTTGACTCCCCATATCGCTGGTTCGATCGGTAACGAAGTTCGGCTTTTAGCCGATTCTGTGATCACTGAATTTAAAAACTACCTATTGGGCAAACGATTCAGAGCATCAGTAACGATCGATGAACTAGAGGTAATGGCTTAATGTTGCATGCTTTACGATTTATTGAGATTCAAAACTTCGGGCAAGACTTTAAAACGACGTCTCTTTTTAGGGGGATTTTCATAGGAGGGCTACATGAATGATGTTGTAATTCATTGGGCTGATTACGTCGTAATCTTTGGCTTTTTTGTCTTGATGATTGCTATGGGCTTTGTTTTTAAAGCCTTCAGCTCGGATACCAGTGACTATTTCAGAATGGGGTGTAAGGGAACCTGGTGGATGGTTGGGGCAAGTGCATTCATGGGTGGTTTCAGTTCTTGGACGTATACAGGTGCAGCTGGGGTTGCTTTCGAAAGTGGTTTATCTGTCGTTTTTGTTTATCTGGCCAATATTGTTGCATTCATTATCCATTTTTTGATCCTCGGGCCTTGGTTTCGGCAGATGAGAGTAGTCACAACACCTGAAGTTCTAAGTCTGCGATTTAATGAAGTCACCCGGCAGTTTTATGCGTTCACAGGGCTTATTTTGTTTTCCCTATTTACGGGATTACAACTCTACAGCCTCGCGATTTTTACGTCTGCGATATTTGGATTTGAAATTCAGCTTGTAATTATTGTTCTGGGAGCGGTCGCTGTTGTGTACTCGATGTCAGGAGGAAAATGGGCTGTAGCTGGTACAGACGTTTTGCAAAGCCTGCTCTTAATTCCACTTACTGTGGTTATTGCCTTTTTGGCCTTAAGGGAGATTGGAGGTTTCTCTGGATTATTTGCGAAGGTAGGTGATCAAGGTTTGTCAAAGGATATGCAGTTAGTCAAATCGAGTGGAGTCGCAATTGCTGGTGCTTACACCCTAGGTTGGGGTGCGGCAAATGTGGTAACTGGGGTTATGCAACAATGCAGTTTAATGGGGGCCGGCAAATACTTTTCGGTTAAGGATGGTAGGGAGGCGCGAAAAGCGGCCTTGTTTGCGGCAGCACTTTTTATCTTGGGTCCGGTTATCTGGTTTATTCCTCCTATCGTTGCCCGACTTCTCTATGAAGATTCGGTCTTGGCAATAGCTATTCCTAAGCCGGCCGAAGCAGCATATGCCTGGTATAGTCTTCATGCGTTGCCGGATGGAATGGTGGGACTAATGGCGATTGTTATTTTCGCAGCAACGATGAGCTCATTAGATACAGGTTTGAATGGCAATGTTGCTGTAATCATTCGGGATATTTACCCCACGTTGTGCCGCAAATTTAATTGGGTTGTCAGACCAGAGAGTGTGCTACTCAAAGCAAGTCGCTGGATTAGCTTAGTGCTCGGAGGTCTTATTATCGCATGCGGACTCTATTTTGCAGGAAAACCGGATAAGGGAATGTTCGAATCGATGCTTGAAATGGTTGCCATACTTGGAATTCCCATGATGGTTCCAATGTGTTTGGGACTATTTATTAGGAAGGCTCCATCTTGGGCTGCGCTTTGGACTGTTGGGTTCACATCGATTTTTTCGGCAATCGGATTCTTTAGTCTCCAGCTATTCGGAGAGGCTTGGCAATTTCAGCAGGTTGTGGCCGTAAATATGATTGCGGGAATCGTAGGCTTCCTCATGACTATACCATTTTGGCGTCGAGAGCGTGCTGCAGTAAAAGATCGTATAAGTGGATTTTTTGAACGAATGAAAACACCAGTCAACTTCACGGAAGAGGTAGGTGATCCGATTGATAATAAGCAGCTGAAGATCATTGGTGGATTTGCACTTTTAACGGGAGCTGGGTTGGGGTTTTTATTGCTGCTACCGAATCCACTGATTGGAAAGCTTACTATCATCGTGATATCTGGATTTATCTCTACAGTGGGAGGAGGGATGTTCTACCTAGGATCCAGAGTGACAAGGATTTCGACTCCGAAAGCAGAGCCTTGTATGCCTGAGGAAATAGCTGTTGGGAGTAAAGAGTGCTAGACTTATAGAAAAAGTGATTCGCATTTTGCGAGTTCTTAATATCTAAAATTAAAATGAAAGCCACAGAAATGAAATACGATACTCAATCAATAATACCCTTCCGAATTACAATCTTCCTAGTTGCGTGCCTAGTTGTTGCAACGATGCCAAGTCATGCTGCTGTTGTAGCGATCACTGCAAGTCAAGATGCTCATGTTGAATCTGCTAATCCAAATACGAATTTCGGCTCAGAAATCGAGGTAAATATCGAAGGGCATCCCGATACAACGATTAGCGGTGGAGAATCCAGCATCGCCTTCTTTAGCTTCGACATATCCTCGGTAACCGAAACGGTAACGGCTGTTGACTTTATTGTTCGCCTTAGTGGAGGTCGGTCTGACCGGAGCAGGCAGTTATGGGCAGTTACGGATGAGAGCTTAGACAGTTGGACCGAGGGTGGCATTACGTGGAACAATGCACCCGGAGTCCAATCAACAGTTGGTAATGCATTGAATGGGAGCCAAGCGCAGCTTGTTGGCGCATGGGATTCTCGGCCTGGGGTTCGCGACGATGGAGCACTAACGGGACTAAACTTTGATGTTGGTTCAGGATTTGGTGTAGCAGATACGGATTTGGTAAATTTTGTTAATACGGATACAAATAATATTCTAACGTTTGCTGCCTTGATTCCTGGAAATAATGGCGTTGTCTTTCAGTTTATCAGTAAAGACAACACTGGAGGTGCTGGTTTCGAGGCGCCGACACTTTCACTGACGACTGTTCCAGAGCCCTCAACATACATTCTTCTCGCTATCGGAAGTTTGATTTTGTCAGTCCGTTTTTTCAGAAAACAGAATTAACAAATCTTATCGAGAGTCTTCTATAAACAATAGCGAGTTATCGACAGTGAGCAGATAAAAGTCTTCTTAGTTTTGCCAATTACTCAATAGTGTGAACAATTCTTGTTTTGTTATATTCGCTTAAATACTAATAATTATTTTTGTAATTTAACAAGGAGCAAAACTTGAAACAAACACTATTAGCGATGGGTCTTGGAATTCTTATGCTTGGTGCACATGCGCAAGCAAACCTCTATTGGAGTGAGAATTTCAACGACAACTACTTCAACGACACATTGGTAGGCGAGTGCGGGAATGGACAAGGTGCCCCCTGTTGTGGGACGGGTATCAGCCTCTTTATCACCACATGGGCGCCGCGAGCCGGTTCCCGAGCCGGAGTCACACGGCTCGATAAATGTCATGAACGCGCCGAGTGGAGGGGGAAGACCAACAACCGACCCAATATAGGTGATACCCGCTTCTACGGATTTAGTTTGAAGCCGGCTCACAATTATGATGCGAACCGTTGGACACTAGCTATGCAACTGGCTCAATGGTCTAGTAGTAATCCAGCGTGGGCAGAAGGTGCTTGGCATCGACTAATCATCGAAAACAACCGCTGGCGCTATGTTTATAAGTATTCTGAGAACGGAGGGCAGAATTCGAGTAGCGTAAAGGAGCAATCATTTGATCTTGGTCCGGTATCCAAAAATCAATGGACCGATTTCATTGTAAGAGGAACTTGGAAACGGAGTAATCAGGGAAAGATCCAGGTCTATATTCGTCAGCCTGGGTCTTCCAACTATACGATGAAGTATAGCAAAACCGGTTGGATTATGCTCAACATCCCTCAGGTCCCTTATTTCAAAGTTGGTCAATATCGAGGGGATCCAAACTGGAGTGGCATTAATCAACAGGACCGCCTCTATGTGGATGAGATTAAAGTGGGTCAATACTTCGGTAATGTTGACATCTAAATGGAAATTTTAGCTAAATCAAAATCAGGGCTTCATTATGGAGTCCTGATTTTTTTTGTAGGGTGTATTTTTCTAGGGCTATGGGTTTTCGATAGTGAAAGCGATGTAGTAATTGATCCTTCAAAAATCGAGCTGCAGGAGAGGGCCGCGAGTCGAGCCACGTTCGACGGACTTCGTTCAGGAGCTCCTGCGCATAAGGGAGACACGGAAGGGATCCTCGAAGAGATTCTAGGCGAAACTGACTTGGCAAAGCGACTCACCCAGTTCAGGGGCTACTTGAGGGACAATCTAGCTATTGAAAATGCCGAGTATTTATTTGAAAAAATTTCTAAGAGAGGAGAGATGGAAGAAATTGAAATATTGCTTTCAGCCTGGTCTCAATTCGACCCTGAAGAAGCATATTGTATAGCGTTTCAAAACTTGCCTGAGGCTCTTTTCGAATCTGTTTGTTCTGCGGTGATTAAAGAGTGGGTTAACAACTCTCCAGAACATGCAGAAATATTTTTTAAAGATAATCCGTTACTTGCAGAAAACGGCTCTGCAATTTCTATTCTGGCATCAAACGCTATCCGGCAGACTGAAAATATTTCGGATCTGTCGAATTGGATCGAGGGATGGCAATGCCGGGAAGTTCAAAAGAAGGCTAAGGTTTCGATAGTTGTAGAACTGGCCAAGTTAGATCCTCAGCAGTCGGGGCAACTGGTTCTAGATGAAAAAGACCCCCAATTGCAAAAGCATATGGCTATTCAATTGATTAGCGGTTGGGCAGATTGCGATCCCCAGTCAGCAGTGAATTGGGTTAGTGAAGCTCCGGCCCATTTACACGAGGCTGCCCTCAGCGAAGTTTTCGCTGTTTGGGCCTCATACGATCCACACGAGGCTGGGAGTTATTTGAATTTTATGATTGAGAAGCAATTGAGTGTGAACTCAAATTCGCTGGAGTCTTTGGATCAGGCCCACCACGTTTATTCGATGGCAATTGCTAACGAGGATCTTCACGCTGCAGTTTCTTGGGGAGCATCGATCGAAGATCCAAACCTAAGAAATAAAACGCTGGTTGCTATTTTTGAAACTTGGCATGCGCTCGATTACGCGGCTGCTCAAGAAGTGAAACAAAACTACGATCTGGATTAAGCGGAGAAATAGTGAAATGAAAAAACGAGTTTTAGGATGTCTGATAGCAAGTGGCTTCCTTGCCCTTTTGGGGATAGTTCTATTTTCGATTACGACGGAACAGCAATCAAGTGTACCGAATAATTTGGATTCGATTTCAGCAGAACTGGAAAAACAAGGATGTGATTGCCCTAACGAGCGAGTGATTCAGGAGTTGGCAACTATTTCGAGAGATCAAGAGTTAGTTATGTTACAGATAGCACTTTCTGGCACCGGAGACTTTGAGTCTCGTTCTGCCAAAGTTCGGCAGGCCCTTACAAGATTAAATGCCAAACAGTTTGAACCAGTGGCGAATGTTTTCAGGGATTTTGGAGAAACTTCATCAGGCCTTTTATTGGTTCTGAATGTATGGAGTGAGGAGTTTCCAGCGCAATCCTTAGAATACGCACAGCGTAGTCTGCAAGGTGAACAGCTTGAAACGGGAATCGTTATGGTTTTTAGAAACTACCTAAATCAAGATTTCGTCGGAGCAATTGAAACCTTTCAGGAGCTTCCTCGGGGGTCTTTAGTTTGGTACTATTTACTCAAACCTGTTTTAGAAGCTAAGACTGAAAGGGAAAAGCCGACAATCGGCAAGTTAATCGAAGAATTTGCAGATGACCGTAGGGCCGAGGTCATAGCAGCTGAGGTTATTGCCGAGTATTTCGGAAGTAATGATCCTCTATATGCCGAATCGTGGGTTGCTTCACTTGACGGTGCCGAATTCTTTTCGGCTCAATCGGCTTTTGTCAGGGCTTGGGAACAAAATAACGTGCCGTCAGCCACAACTTGGATGGTGGAAAATTTGCAACCAAGCAAAGCAAAACAGGACCTTCTAACTAAAATGATTTGTAGCTGGATGGATCAAGATGCACCAAAGGCTATTCGATTTGTGCAAAACCTAGAATTCAATCAGCGTTCTGACCAGCTACTATACGAACTTAGTTGTCACTTAGCGCCGGAAGATCCCGAAAAGGCGATGGTCTTAGCTCAAATAATTTCTGATAAAGAAGTATCTAAGCACGCAATTACTGAAGTCTTACAGGTATGGAAATCTGTGTTTCCGGAAGCTGCTGAAAAATGGGCAACAGAAAATAGTTTGAATTCTTAACGGTTTTTTCGGACAGAAACAACAGCTCGAGATTCTCAATTAACTGTCGGTAGATAAGCAAGTGGCTGGGCCTCGACGTGGCCATCAAAATAGAGATAGTTCCGAATTTTCCCGTGGACTGCTTCTCCCCCAATGTCGATATTTCGAAGCATCCATTCGCTTGCCGGATTGGAAAGCCGAACGGTCCTTTTAGGGTTAAGATCATCACTGGTTGCAGACCACCAAGAACCTGAGTAACCAAATGGCCTTTTGAAATTCGTTGAGTAGTCGGTTGAATTAATTCGATACAAAGCCGGATTGACGTCGGTTTCCGTCAGCCCTGCAGCTTTGCTATGGGCTTTGGAAACAAGTTCATCCATGCGTTTCCACTGATTTGTTTCGGTATAGCCTAAATAGGGTGCTAAGTGTGAGGACAGATGGGTGGTGTCGCCGGTGCGGTACCCTGCGCTAAAATTAGACCAGCTGGGTCCTGGATAGTTTCCACCATTATCCGTCGCATAGAGTTCAATTCCTTGATAGATTGTACGAAGAATATTCGCGCATTCCATTTGATTTGAGCGCTGAATAGCCTTTCCCGCAAGAGGGACCGAAATGGCTAGTAGAATTCCTATAACGGTAATAACGACGAGGATTTCGGTGAGAGAGAAACCAGAAGAATCGTGAGCTTTCATTTTATAGAATTTTATATAAAGTTTTGATTATGACAATCATATTTTTAGAATATTTTGAAACCAATAGCTCGTCTGCTTAAGTATGCATTTCGCTGAATTTGACCCCAGATTGAGTAAATGCGAATCTTCTTAAATAGCTAATATATTAAAAGAAATTTAATGAGGAGGTATCCAATGAAAAAGTTAGCATGTGTATTTATATCACTGATATTTGCCGTGGAAGGGCAAAGCGGGACTATGATCTGGGCTGAGAACTTCAATGATAACAGCTACAGCGATCAACTTAATATTGAAAAAGCAACGATAACCAACCCTGGCTGTAATACATCGAGTAGTTATATCTTTAAAACAGTGACGAACCAGAAGCGAGAGGGGTCGCGAGGAGCCCTCGTGACGCTGGATCGCTGCAATAATCGGGCTGAGTTCGTTGAAAAAAGTGTCAATCAACCGTCCGTAGGAGAGAATCGATGGTACGGATTCAGCATTAAACTTGCAAATAACTTTGATGATCAAGCTATCAATGAAAGTGGCGAGGAGGTTACGATTGTTATGCAGCTGGCCCAGTGGTATTCGGGTCTTCCAAGTTGGGCGAAAGGATCGTGGCACACACTCAAAGTCAAAGATGGAAGATGGAGATTTAAGATGAAATATTCGTCTGGAGGCAACGCCGGTGCTTCGGGTGTTCGAGAAGTAGAATGGGACCTTGGTCCTGCAGTCAAGAATCAATGGACCGACTTCGTTATCAATGGGAAATGGGTAAGAAGTAACAGCGGTCAGCTTAGGATTTGGGTTCGCCAGCCTGGCAATAACGACTACATTCAAAAAGTTGCCCGATATGGGTGGGTGATGCTGAATGTTCCCAAAGCACCCTATTTCAAGATTGGACTATACCGAGGGGTTCCGTGGACTGGCGCAAATTACAAAGATCGAGTCTTCATCGATGCAATCAAAGTCGCTAAGAATGCCTCAATTGCGGAAGTTTCTCCCTAACACTCGCTGGTGAAGAAGTATTCTCTCGTTTGTATGCCAGGGAATACTTCTTTTGAGGATGTGGCTATTTTAAATCTTCTTGAGATCGCAAGCAAAATGTATCATTCTAGTGTACAATACTCCTGTGGCTCGACGAATCACAACTACTGAGATTGCCAGTGAAACCGGATATCACCAAACAACGGTTTCGAGAGCGCTCAAAAACCATCCTGCTATTCCCAAGAAAACATGTGAAGTGATACAGAAGGCAGCAAGAAAGCTTGGATATACTCCAGATCCTGCTTTATCTGCTTTATCTAGATACCGGAAGGAACTAAAAGCTAGTTCTTATCAAGGAATTATCGCCTTAATATCTAACCGTCCATCCGCGCTGGCCTGGCGAAAGCACTTTATAGGTAAGCTTTATTATAAAGGCTTAAAACGACAAGCAGCCAAGTTGGGTTATGAGATTGAAGAGTTTTCACTTAATCCAAAAGCGATGCGGACAGAACAGTTCCATCGCATTTCACGAGCCAAAAACATCAAAGGTATTATCTTGGGGCGCCTACATAAGGACTTTCCAATGGTGGAACTCGACTGGGATAGGTATAGCGTGGTCTCCTTGGGGTCGACTTTACCCGAGAATCCGTTCAGTCGTGTCGCGCCTGATTTGTATCTGGCTTCCTATCAGCTGATGGAAAAACTTATCAATCAAGGGTATCGCAAGTTTGGATTATTAGTAATTCGAGAAGTCGATGAACGTATGGATCGGGCAAATGCGGCTGGGGTTGGAAGAGCGTGTTGGGAATACCCAAACGAAATTGAAGTGCACCGTTACTTTCCCTCGCTACAGGAATGGAATTGCGAGAATGTTACTCGATGGGTAAACGAGGTTCGTCCAGAGGTTATTGTGACGAGTCATGATGAAGTTCTTGAGTGGTTGAGGAAAATGAAGCTCAGAGTTCCGGGTGATATAGGTATGGCCCATTTCAACTGCCGAAGTCGCGAAGGTAAGATTACTGGAATCTTTCAAAACCCTGAAAGTGTAGGAGAGGCGGCGGTCGTAATGCTTGCCGGTATGCTGGAGTGTAATCGTTTGGGAATTCCTCAGCTTTCCCACAAGTTGTTAATACCAGGGACATGGATTCGGGGGAAAACGACCCGACGTGTCTGATCCGTATTAGATCATTTATGCATAAGTAAGCGTAGGTTGACCCTTCGATACATCAGTTTGTCAGTTAGAGTGATTCATGGAAATGAGTCGCCGTTCATTTTTAAGAAAAGGAGTAGCACTTGCTACGGCCGGCGGTATGACATCGAGTATCTTTGCCGATTCGAACAAGAAGCCGCAAAAGAAGAATCCTAATATTCTTTGGATTATGACAGATCAGCAGTTTGCTGGTGCGATGAGTTGCGCCGGATGCCCTGATCTTTCAACCCCAGCAATGGACCAACTTGCTCGAGAAGGTGTGCTTTTTGAAAAAGCCTATTGTGCAAACCCGATTTGTGTTCCTTCTCGATGTAGTATGATTACAGGCCGGTTGCCACATGACACGGGTGTGACATTCAATCGCGAACGTTTTGATTTGCGAGGGGAGTCCATAGGAAGAGTTTTAAAGAATCATGGCTACAGAACCGGATATTTTGGTAAATGGCATATAACTAAACCGATTTCAGATTCGGATTGGCATGGTTTCGATACGATAAGAGAAACCAAGAAATCAGGTCCACTTAATGACTCAAACGTTGCCCCATCATGTGTCGAATATCTGAGGCACACGGACGACAAACCTTTTTTCCTGGTGGCTTCCTTCCAAAATCCTCACGACATTTGCGAGTATGCTCGGATTTTGGAAGGAATGGACGACCGCCTATGGAACGGCGAAATCGGAGACATTCCCAAGATAAGTGAATGTCCGGTGTTGCCAAATAATCATGAGATCTCGAACAATGAACCGTCAGTAATTCGAGAGCATCAAAGGGCATCACCTAGGACGTATCCAGTTACAGGATGGGGTGAAGCGCAGTGGCGGGCCTATCGCTGGGCCTATTATCGAATGATAGAGATGGTAGACCGTGAGATTCTAAAAATTTTGCAAGCTCTCGACACAGAGGGAAAGAAAAACGAGACGATCATCATTTTCACAAGTGATCACGGGGACGGAGCAGGCGCTCACAAATGGAATCAGAAAACCCTCTTTTACGAAGAGTCAGCACGTGTTCCATTGGTGATTTGTGATCCTCTTAATGGATTGAAAGGAGGAGTAAACAAAAGGGTGCTAGTTAATACGGGAATTGATTTATTTGCCACCCTATGTGATTACGGTGGTGTCTCTAATCGGCTTGATTCAACCGGAATAAGTCTGCGGTCGGTTGTCGAAGGAAGGATATCTGTAGCAGAACGGAGCTTTATCGTTTCTCAGAATGATTTGCATCGTCGCTATGGCGAGAGTGGAGGGATTTTCGGTAGAATGCTCAGGAGTCAACAGCATAAGTATATCGTCTATTCTGAAGGTGACGATCCTGAACAGCTATTTAATTTGGAGGATGATCCAGGTGAAATGCGAAATTTAGCAACGTGTGAGGAGCATGCGGATGTCTTACAAGTTCACCGTGAGGCTTTAGCTAGTTGGCTTAAGGCTAACGGAGATTCATTTATTACTCGAACGGGTTCAGATGCTATATATGCATAAGTATGCATGACTTAAATTGTTCGCTAGCTTTACAATTAATTGTCCCAGTTTTATCCTTAAAAGATGCCGGAAAGAAACCAGTCATGAATAAAAATATTAATATCGTAGTTATTATAACTTTTTCATTATTAACAAAAGTTAGTGGAGCTTTGATCGTAGAAAATTTCAATGACTACGGGTCGAGTAGTGTTCCATTAACTCTCGGGACCTCAGGTTCGGGCTGGGCTGGAGCTTGGAATCACACAGGCACGGGCCCGAACTACACCCAAGGAGGACTTACTTTTTCGAGCTCAGGCTACAGTAACGCTGGTAATGATTCGGATCTAAATGATGGTTTAGCGTCTTACGGTTCGGGTGGTGCAAACAACTTTGCCACACGCAGTTTTTCTACTGGATTAACCGGAACAATTTGGCTCAGCGCTGTCGCCGAGTGGACGAATCCAACAGCCCAAGTGAAACTAATGTTAGGATCTTCAGCCAACAACTTTATCGGTTTTTTTGAGAATAGTGGATTCGTTGGATATGATGGCACAACGAATACCACGGGGTCCTTCTCGGCTTCTATCACCCATTTAATGTTAGCTCGAATTCAAATTGATGCATCTGGCAACAATGATTCAGTGGAGTATTGGATTAATCCGAATTTGACTGGGGGGGAGGCTGGATTAGGCGCTTCGGATTTTAGTCAGAATGGTTCTGATGTATTCGGATCAAGCTTGGACGGAGTCGGTTTGGCATTTCGACGCGCGGGCAGTACGTTCGATGCCTTGCGCATTAGTAACGAGGTAACTGGTTTTTCAGATGTTACCGCAGTCCCGGAACCTTCCACATATATCTTACTCGTTTTTGGAACCGTGATCGTATTCATTCATGTAAGGAGGCTGAAGTCTAATAAACAAACACGAAGCCTTGGTGACATAGGCTGATGTAAGCAAATGAATCTAGATCACCGAATTAGATCACTAAGAAGAAGAGGGCACCTTGAGCGGCGTAATGCCTTTACATTGATCGAATTGCTCGTTGTGATCGTAATCGTTGGGGTTCTGCTTGGATTGGTGATGGTTGGGACACAGTCTGTTCTTGGTAAAGTTTATCTTACGCAGTCTATTTCTAATTTGAGGCAAGTTGGAGTTGCAGTGGCCAACTATTCTACAGATAACGCTGGAATGTTGCCAGGGCCCTGTTTTACAGGAATTCGACCGGAATACACAAAACCCAGACCAGGAACGGCTCCGCGAGAGTTCGGTTCATTCATTGCTCCTTATATGGGATACGAAGGAGTCGTTGGAGAGTATAGGGTGCTTACTGAACTCTACCCTGCCACCTGGGAAAAAAGATTTGGCGAGTACTCTCTGAATAACCGAATTACCGTATTTCAGTCCAACGATCGAGACTATATCGCCTCAGTAGTTCCCCATCGTCCAATGGGATATCCAGGTAACGGGTTCCCTTGGCAAACGGGTCCGCTCCGAGAGGTTCAGATATCTGAGCCGGATAAGCTTTGGTTGATTCGTGAAGCCGGGGTGGACATGAATGGTCAGATTGAACATCCGACGAATGATCGGCGACTGTTCCTTTGGATGAGCGGCCGAGTTAGCATGGAGTCTCCCGACTTTTTTCAATATCGGCCAACGAGTCTTAAATAGAAAGTGAGTTAAATGAAAAATATTATTAGATCCTTATGTATTACCGCTGCTCTAGTCTGCTCCAGCCCTATTGATGCAAGCGAAAGTCCCTTGATTAATTCATTGCAACCAGGCGAAATATCGTGGCAACAAAATGTCAAAGGGTCCAAGGGGCTTTTGAAAAAAACATCCGATGACAGACTCGAATCGCCAAAGTCCTGCCCTGGTAAGTATAAACGAATCCTCATCTCAGGTGATAAAAGTGGAAGCCAAGCCACTGGAGTTTGGCGATTTTCGGTTTCGATCAAACCTCTGGCCGATTTTTCAAAAAAATCGAATCCCGCCATGTATGTCCGTCTGTTTGTTCCAGAAGGTGAGGATCAGCAGATGATGGCAGTCCGGATTAATCTTAAAAACGATGGTTCGATAGAGTTTATTGGGCAAGAGACAGTGACGTGTCTCCAACAAGACGGCTCCCCTTTAATAATGGAAAAGGGCAATGTCTATCGATGTGATGTTGAGGTAAATTTCGAAGAAGGGAAGTTTGTGGCAAAGGTAAATGGAGTGAAGGTAGGGAATCAAGAATTTGCAATTAAAGATACAAAACTTCCTTATGTGGGAGGTATTCAGTTCAATACTCGTTTATGTGAGGATTATCTGCCATTTGCCTTTTTGGATATTAAACTGTCTTCCGGAGAGGCTTCATCCAAAGGTCTAGATTACGCCCAAGGTGAGTGAAAGGTTCGAGTCCTAAACTGACAGATGGATATTCCTGATTCTCAGATTTCTTGGCCTGACTATATTGTGATCGCCGGTTATTTCATTTTAATGATTGGCGTAGGAATAGCTTTCAAGGGTTTTAACAAGAATACAGATGACTATTTTCGAATGGGATGTCAAGGGAGCTGGTGGATGGTGGGTGCCAGTGCATTCATGGTTGGATTTAGTTCTTGGACCTTCACTGGTGCTGCCGGAGTTGCGTTTGAAAGTGGTCTCTCCGTAGTTGCGATTTATTTGGCAAATATTATCGGATTCTTCATCCACTTCTTGTTTCTCGCTCCATGGTTTCGACAGCTACGAGTGGTTACCTTTCCGGAGGTGCTTTCTCTACGTTTCGATGAAAAAACACGACAGATCTACGCCTTTGTTGGGGTTCTTTTATTTTCTCTGTTCGGAGGACTACAATTGTATGGACTGGCAATTTTTAGTTCCGCGATCTTTGGCTTTGATCTCAAGATGGTGATTCTAGTCCTAGGATGTATTGTCGTTGTCTATTCGGTATCAGGTGGGTCTTGGGCCGTTAGAGCCACGGATTTCTTACAAGCAGTCATACTGATGCCGCTTACAATACTATTGGCTGTTCTCGCTTTGCAGCAACTCGGGGGAATCTCTGGTTTATTCGAAAAGATTGAGGGCCACGGTCTTGCTGCAGAATACCGAATAATTAAGCCAGGGATAGGCGAAATGGTAGGTGCATACACCTTGGGTTGGTTTGGCGCCAATGTGATGACTGGGGTGATGAAGAACTGTAGCTTCATGGGAGCACAGCGCTATTTCTCCGTCAAAGATGGGGCCGAAGCAAAGAAGGCAGCGCTTTTCGCTTGCGTGCTATTCTGCCTTGGTCCACTTATTTGGTTTCTGCCACCTGTCGCTAGCCGACTGGTATTTGAGACGCAGGTGTTGGCCGTTGCAATTCCAAAACCAGCAGAAGCGTCTTATGCGATCTTCAGTTTAAATATTCTACCTGAAGGTATGATTGGATTAATGGTGGTAGCGATCTTTGCGGCCTCTATGAGTTCTTTGGATTCCGGACTGAACGGAAATTCTGCGATCATCATTCGAGACATCTTTCCAGCGATTTGTAAGAAGTGCAGATGGAAGTTACCTTCAGAATCAAATTTGTTAAAGGGGAGCCGTATACTGAGTTTGGTTCTTGGCTGCTTCATTGTCAGTATGGCGCTGCTTTTTTCCAATAGACCGGGAAAGGGGTTATTTGAGTCGATGTTGGATATGATAGCTCTTTTAAGCACTCCCTTGATGCTCCCAATGTTCATGGGGCTTTTTATTAAGCATGCGCCTTCATGGTCTGCCCTATTTAGTGTTGGAGTAACGCTGTGTTTTTCAACAGCTTGCTATTTTAGTGAAACGCTTTTCGGGTCTGCTTTGAACTTTCAGACGATCGTTGCCGTTAATACGACGGCGGGCATTATTTCATTTCTATCTACCGTTCCTTTTTGGAAAAATGAGAATGCCTCAGACAAGCTTCGGATTCAGGAGTTCTTTGTCCGAATGAAGACCCCCGTAAATTATGAAAAGGAGGTAGGAGTCGATAACTCCTTATCACAGCTTCTGATTATGGGGGCCTA
>JBCCKK010000043.1:0-15573 GCA_039027395.1 Verrucomicrobiota bacterium
CACTACTCCAACGCATGCAGTAGCTACTTAAATAGTTTGCAGCTCCTCGCAGCGCTGCCGTTCCTACTAACAAAAAAATGAGTAAAAGTGCCCGTTGCGGTTCAAAGGCATCGCCCACCTGGGGCAATAGCGATCCGATTTGCTCTTGAAGCTGATACTTGGCTCGATCCATCAAAGCGAGAACCCACGTTGCACTCGAAGGTGGAGTGGTCGTCCCCTCCAAGCGATCAAACACGGTTTTCATAGCCACGAGTAGCAACGCGTTACTCAAGGCAAATACAATCGAAAGCACCACGCCCCAAAAGAACCGATGACGATAGGGGCCTGAATAAGGCCAGATAAATTTGATTACAGAAATGATTCTTTGCATGCCCCGTGAACGAATAAGCGGGGATTATCCCCGCCCAGAAATTTAAATCAATGGTTCCTTCATAGGGATTTTTATCTATGCTCCTCACCTTCCAAATGGATCAATCACTCACCATAGTCCATACCGAAGCCTCTACTGGCTGGGGAGGACAAGAAAAACGAATCTTTTCGGAGATGCTCGCACTGAGAGAGCGAGGACATCACCCATCCGTGATTACGGCTCAAGACGCAGCGCTTGCCAAGCACTGTGCGAATGCTCAATTCCCCACATATGAAGTCTCATTTAAGAGATCAGATTACCTCAGGTCATTCCGCAGAATTTCCCAGCGATTCAAAGAACTTCACCCCGACGTAGTCAATACGCACAGCTCGCGTGATGGTTATCTGGCTGCAGCCGCCGCTCGCTGGACAAACGTCCCCGCTTTAATTCGAAGCCGTCATATTGACGTAGACTATCCTCAGCGATCCATAAGCCGTATTGCCTACTACCATCTCGCCGATCATGTCTTAACTACGAGCAATCGAATTCGAAATCGATTGAGCAAACAACTTTCCATTCCCATCGAGCGGATCTCGAATATACCCACTGGAATTGACGTTCAAACCTTTGATCCATCGAGTGCTGATCGAGACAAGTTTCGCAATGAACTCAAGCTTCAACCTCATACGAAGCTCGTCGGTCAGGTATCGGTCCTTCGCAGTTGGAAAGGTCATCGCATTCTGATTCAGGCCATTTCTCAATTAAAAGACCTGGAAGACCTTTACTGGGTATTTGTAGGAGAGGGACCGATGCGACAGCTACTGGAAGAGGACATTCGATCATACGGCCTGGAAGATCGGATCACACTTGCTGGACATCGCGAAGATATTCCGGACGTGCTTGCCGCATTAGACTATGTGGTACTGGCTTCCACCGGTCACGAGGGGGTTCCACAAGTAGTCTTGCAAGCGCAAGCAATGGAGCGTCTGGTTATTGCTACCGAAGTGGGAGGCATTCCGGAGGTTGTTGAACATGGAGTCACTGGTTTACTAACGGAACCCAACCATCCTCAAGCGTTAGCAGATGCTTTGCGAGTCGCCTTTCAAGATCCAGAACATGCGCGAGAAATCGGCAAACGCGCACGAAAATCTGTTGGGAGTAACTACTCCTTATCGAAGATGGTCGACACCTTGGAAAGCCTCTACAGTAGGCTACTTACCTGAACCAAAGGTTCATTCCTGGACATCGATTTTCTAAAAACGTTCGGTCGGAAATCTCTTTCTGCAACTTGCCCTAGAGAAAGGAAGATTCAGGCCTTCTTCTTTCGTTTCTTCGGTTTGCGCTTGGCTAATGCACGTCGAGCAGCATCACATGCACGCAAGACCCAGGGGCGATACAACTCTTCGGTGTCCCAGGCTGTATCAGGTAGCGTCCAAAATGTCATGCGGATCTCCTTGCCGTTCTTTTCAAAATAGAAAGGTTCACATCCTGCAGCTTCAAAATCACCAATCGTTTCGCTATCGACCTTAAAGTAGGCCGTGCCGTAAGCGACAAGAGCAAACATGGCTTCTCCCAGATAGATGCCATAACCGCCGAACATCTTACGAGCATATAGCGGGTCTGCAGCGGTATCTAGGAACTCAGAAAGTTCTAGGACTTGATCGACAGTTAGGTCACTTTCATCATGCATACGGCTAATGAGATATCTTGTCTACAAACAGCACGTTTCAACCGAAGCTAGTAAACACAGGCCGATCCATGATGGTCCTCGATTGTTTCCAAGCCACATACTTTTCTGATGCAATCAACAAGTGAGTCTTCTGAATTGAGTAGGGAAATTTCAACTCGAAGATAGTAAACCGGCAAATCGCGAAAGGACACCCGAGGGAAGCGTACCGCATCTTTTTCGGTGGTAATCAAACAGTGCCCTCCGCGTTTTCGAGTTCGATTCAGAGCATTGATAATTTCCTGATCCGTAAATCGGTGGTGGTCTGCATAGAATCGCCGATAGATCACCTTAGCACCCAGATTGGCTAACCCTTCTTCAAAGCTTTCTGGAACTGCGATTCCTGCCACCGCTCCCACCGGCTTGTCGATTAGGAAGCTAAGAGGCTCGCGCGTATTGTCGTGCATACTCTGGAGGTAAAGTGGCTTGTGCGCACACTCATAGATACGTGCATGCTTATTGTACTTTCTGATTTCGTCGCGCAGTTCCGGTATCGGATTCCCATTACATTTAGTGACGAAAACGACATCCGCCCTCTTCAAATGATCATACGGCTCACGCAGCGTTCCTCGTGGCAACAGATATCGATTCCCAAAGGGAGCTTGTCGATCAACCAGAGCCACATTCAAGCGTTCTTTAAGCGGTAGATACTGATAACCGTCATCAAGAAGCAATGTATCAACGCCAAACTTCTCAATCGCATACAGCGCACTCTTTACCCGATCTTTATCAACAAGCACCACCACACCGCGGAGATTGGATGCTAACATGAATGGCTCATCGCCCGCCATCTGCGAATCGAGAAACAGTGTTTGCCCATCGGAAACAATTCTTGGCGGGATCGAGTCCGTTTGGAATGTGAGGCGATGCCAAATTCTCTGCCAAATCGGCTTGGGAGCCGATTTGTAACCCCGGCTCAGAATTGCAACTTTGCGTCCGGCTTCGGTGAGTGTTCGGGCGAATCGCTCGACCACCGGAGTTTTACCCGTTCCGCCAACAGTAAGGTTTCCGATACTGATGACTCGACAACCGACTGAGTTCCACCGCAACAGCCGGTTGTCATAAAGCCAAATCCTTAGACGAACGATTAGCCCATAGACTAATGAAAGCACGTAGAGAAAAACTCGAAGAACAAACGCTCGCTTCCCGTAGCGGCGCTCCAGAATTACATCGATCGCAAATTGCTCTAGATGCTCTAGTGGCTTATTAGGCATCGCATCGTATCAATAATCCCCCTAGGGATTAGGCAACCGCATCTTCGCTCTCCGCATCAAAGATTCGGACTTTATCAATGTCGACAACAAGTTCGATCGCATGACCTACTTCATTCTTCGCTTTGAATTGTTGCGAGCGAGCAATAATATTGCTCTCGCCAGTATTGAGATAAAGATACGACTCCGCTCCCATAGGCTCCAATACTTCAAGCATCGCTTTGAAAGTATAGTCGGGATTTGGATCGCTAGCGTGTTCCTTATCTTCTAGATCTTCGGGACGAACTCCAAAGACGACTTTTTTGCCCTCGTAGCCTTCCAATTTCTTCGCCTGAACATCGCTCAGCTTAATGGTAACGTCACCAGCTTGCCCGTTACTTGCTTTTCGCTCCTCAAACCAAAGTGCTCCTTCTTTGCGAATCACTTCGCCTTTTAAGAAATTCATGGGAGGACTTCCGATGAAGCCAGCAACAAACAGGTTAGCTGGCTCGTTGTAAAGCGTCAGAGGTTCAGCAATCTGCTGAATCACCCCAAGTTTCATGACCACAATACGATCCGCCATTGTCATCGCTTCCACCTGATCGTGCGTGACGTAGATCATGGTGCTTTTTAGGCGTTGGTGTAGTTTGGAAATTTCAGTCCGCATGCCAACCCGCATCTTGGCATCCAAGTTTGAAAGCGGTTCGTCAAAAAGGAATGCCTCAGGCTGTCGAACAATCGCCCGCCCTAAAGCAACCCGCTGCCGTTGCCCTCCAGAGAGTGCTTTGGGTTTCCGTTCTAATAGGTTATCGGGTTCTTTAAGTCCCAAGATATCTGCTGCTGCTTGAACGCGCTTATCGATCTCTTCGCGTGCGTATTTCCGAAGCTGCAATCCGAAGGCCATATTCTTATAAACGGTCATGTGGGGGTAGAGTGCATAGTTCTGAAACACCATGGCAATATCTCGATCTTTGGGGGGAACATCATTCACCACACGGTCTCCGATATAGATCTTCCCTTTAGAGATATCTTCTAGACCCGCAATCATACGAAGGGTCGTTGTTTTTCCACAGCCCGAAGGCCCTACAAGCACCATGAATTCCTGATCATGGATTACAAAATCTGCATTATTTACCGCAACTTTATCCGGAGCACCCTTTTCACCAGGGAATATTTTATAGATATTCTCAACAACTACTTTAGCCATTACGACCCTTTCTCTCTATCAATTGATGTTTTGCCCTTAATGATAACCGTGCTGGATGGGCGTTCCGCAGGTCTCGTTAGAAGGGAGAACCTAGCTCAGTTGGAATTGAGGTCAACGATAGTCTCGCTCCGCTTATCACTTCCTCGATTATTCTCTAATTGCGGGTTGCACTCTGATCGACTCCGTGCCATTAAGTAATTGATCTTTATCAGCCATGCCAAAAACACATCGGCCCGCAAAATCGCGGGGTTTTGACAATATCGAATCGGTGCTCTCTGATTTCAAGCGAGGTCGGATGGTGATCATTACCGATGACGCAAATCGCGAAAATGAAGGCGATCTTATTTGCTCTGCGGAGAAAATTAGTGCCGCAAAGATTAATTTCATGGCAAAACACGGGAGAGGTTTAATTTGCGCCCCTATTACCCATCATCGAGCAGAGCAATTGGGCTTACAGCGCATGGTTCTAGATAACCGGGAATCCTTCAAAACCGATTTCACAATCTCCGTGGATGGTTCCCCTAAACATGGAGTAACCACAGGCATCAGTGCTCAAGATCGCGCAAAAACCATTAAGATTCTCGCTTCCCCCGACACGCGCCCCCGGGACCTCGTTCAACCTGGCCACATCTTTCCATTGAAAGCAAAAGAAGGTGGGGTGCTACAACGGGCCGGACATACCGAAGCAGCCGTCGATCTAGCACGCCTGTGCGGCTTGGATGAATCCGCCGTGATTTGCGAGATTCTCAAAGAAAATGGGCAAATGGCTCGCCTACCTGATCTCAAAAAATTTGCTCGGAAGCACGGCCTCAAGATTGCCTGCATCCAGGACTTAATCGAATACCGCAGGACTCAGGAGAAATTGATTACGCTTGAAGAATCGATGCCGTTGGAAACCGATTATGGAGTATTTCAACTCCACTTGTATCGATCAGTTCTCGATCGCAATCATCATCTAGCTCTGGTTAAGGGATCTATCTCCAAGGACAATCCGATTTTAGTTCGAGTTCATAGTGAGTCTTTGCTCAATGATGCCTTTGGAAGCCGCCAGGAGCCGGGGTGTAACCCGCTTCACGATGCGCTATCTGTGATCAGTCAAGAGTCGCATGGTGTTTTGATCTACATGCGAACGGATGATCATGGAGCCGATTTGGCTCAACGAATTAGCACACTAAAAAAGCGAACAGGTTCAACGCCCGCTTTAAATCCTGACACGCGCCTTCGCGAATACGGTCTGGGCGCACAGATTTTATTTGATCTTGGGGTTCGCAAGATTCGATTGCTGACGAATCGCCCTAAAAATGTTGTTGGGCTTTCCGGCTATGGGCTTCATCTCGTCGAACAAGTTCCAATCTCGCGAAAGAAAAGAAAAACCGCTAAAAAGGTTTCCAGAAAAAAACAATGAAGAAGCATCACATAGGCATCGTTGCCGCCGAGTTCAATGGCGAGTTCGTCGACGGATTAATCGCGTCGGCCAAAATCGTCTTAAAAAGCCATGAGGTTAGCGTTGTGCGAGTTCCTGGATCGTATGAACTCCCACTTGTTGTTAAGCGCATGCTAGAGAATTCGGCAATTGAAGCCGTAATTGCCTTTGGCGTTATTTGGCAAGGAAAGACGGCACACGCCGACATTATCGCCAACGATGTCAGCCGATCCCTCATGGACTTAATGCTTAAGTTTGATAAACCCGTCATCCAACAAGTCCTTACCGTTCAAAACGAAAAGCAAGCAAAAGCGCGCTGCTTCGGAAAAAAACTCAACCGAGGACGTGAAGGAGCAGAAGCGGCTCTGGCAATGTTGGATCTATAGCCGCCAACGTTTACAAGGAAACTTACTATGGGCAAACGACGCAACGGCCGCATCCTGGCGGTTCAGTTCCTCTATCAGATCGAAAGCAACAACCCGGAAGACACCGTCTCTGCACTTTCACTCTTTTGGAATCTAACCGAGGCCGAGGATGGCCTCAAAGACTTCGCCAGACCTCGAATCGACGGTGTATTAAAGAACCGCAATCGTTTGGATGAATTGATTGAGAGCGCCTCTAAGAATTGGAATCTCACCCGCATGGCTGCAGTTGATCGATGCATCCTAAGACTCGCCCTTTGGGAAATGTTTTTTGAGCCCAACGTGCCGGCAGTTGTCGCGATCAATGAAGCCGTTGAAGTCGCTAAGAACCTGAGCACCGAGGAATCTGGAAGTTTTGTCAACGGGCTTCTCGATCGAGTTCGCAGAGAACACGCAAAAGAGCTAAAGAAGCAGTCTTCCGTCTCATGATCGGGAACATTAAGCAATGGTTAGCCGAAGCTCGTGGAGGAAAAATCGATTGGGACGAGTTGGAAGCGACGCTCATCCAATCCGATCTCGGCCTTGAACTTAGCACGCGAATCCTAGACACCCTTCAAGAACAGACACTTTCCGCAGAAACGGTGCAGCAGGCCCTCGAGCGAGAACTAAAGGACCTTTGGCCGTCTCCAGAAAAAACACTGGATAAAGCCATTGCACAAGCAACGGTAGACAACCCTTTAGTCTTGTTAATCGTCGGCATTAACGGTTCAGGAAAAACCACGACGATTGCCAAACTCGCCCATCGGTTTCAAAGATCCAAAAAGAACGTCTTTCTTGTAGGAGGCGACACATTTAGGGCCGCTGCCCTTGAGCAACTGAACACTTGGGCAAATCGGCTCGAATGCGGCATCCATCTAGGCTCTGAGAATGGAGACCCCGCGGCGGCGGCATTTCAAGGTTTAGCGAGTGCGCGGGATCACAAAGCTGAGGTCGTCTTAATCGACACTGCAGGACGTCTGCACAACAATACAAACCTGGTTCGTGAATTAGAAAAAGTGAAGCGAGTGATTGGAAAACAAACACCTGGCGCTCCTCACGAAACCATCCTAGTAGTCGACGGCACTAATGGTTCAAATGCAATTCAACAGGCAACAGAATTTCATAGCCGTCTGAGCTTATCTGGATTGATTGTTACCAAGCTTGATAGTTCATCAAAAGGGGGCGCTGTCGCCGCCATCCAGGCTGAACTCAACTTGCCGACGTTATTCTTCGGCAATGGCGAATCGTTAGAAGATCTTCACCCCTTCGATACGCAAACATATATTCGACAATTCTTTCAAGCATCTACCCCAGCATAATGTCGGAGAATAAAGAATCCGTCTGGAAGTCAGGAAGACCATGGGTCATTGGCAAAGCAGCTATGTCGCTCGATGGGAAAATGACTCGACCACCAGGTGAAGGGCAGTGGATCAGCGGAGAGGCATCTCGACAAGATGTTCAGAAGCTTCGAGCTGCCTGTGATGGAATTTTGGTCGGCGCCGAAACCGCCCGAGTCGACAATCCAAAACTCACAGTTCGATCAATTGAATTGGAAGTGCAGCCATTCCGTATTGTTGTAACCCGCTCCCAAAATCTTCCAGAAGGCTTACATTTATTAACAGATGTATTCAAAGATCGAACACTTGTGTTATCAAATTGTTCTTGGCCTGAAATTTGGTCGCAACTGTTCGAGAGAGGAGTGCGAACCCTGCTCGTCGAAGGAGGCGGATCGATCCTCAATCAATTGGCCGCAGAGAACTGGATCGATGAATCCGTCATCTACTACGCGCCTTTTAACCTAGAAGGCGACTCGTTGGTCACTGCGGAAGTATTCAGAAAACTCCCACTCACCCAGTCAACAACGCTCGTCATTGGTGAGGACCTCAAGATCTCAGGACCAGTCAAGAAATAGGAATTCGAAAGGATCCTGTTTACGCTTCCTTCAAAGTTGGTTAGAACGAAGATATGTTCACTGGAATTGTTGAAGAAGCCGGAACAGTCATTTCGCTAGAAACGACTCAATCCGGCTGTGTTTACACCGTTGAAACTCAAACGGTTCACGAAGGTGTCCAGCTTGGAGACAGTATTGCAAACAACGGTTGCTGCTTAACCGTCAGCAAAATTAGTGGCAACACATTGAGCTTTGATCTTCTCGAGGAAACGTTGAGAACAACGAATCTCGGTGACCTTTCTCCTGGATCAAAAGTTAATCTGGAACGGTCGCTTCGAGCCGACGCTCGCTTGGGAGGCCATTTTGTTACAGGACACGTTGATGGAACTGCAAAAATCTCACGCTGGGAACCCGAGGGCAACGACTATGTCCTGGAAATAACCGTTCCCGAGGTGTTCTCGCGATATGTTGTTCCCAAAGGATGTATCGCAATCGATGGAATTAGCTTAACCGTAGGCCCTGTTCAGGGGAACTCTTTTACCTGTTGGATTATTCCCCACACTCGCATCGCAACGAATCTTGACCAACACGAAGCTGGAGATCGTGTAAACATGGAATATGATCTGCTAGCAAAGTACACTGAAAAGTTAGTTCATGAAGGCGCTACTCCAGGAGCGAAATAAGTCTTTGCTAAAAGCAAACTAGCCTTAACGTCTTTAATTATCATGCAGGATGACTTGACTCAGCTACTCATTCTTCAAGATCGCGATCTTCGGAAACAGCAGATTGAAAACGACCTTCAGCGCATTCCTCTCGAGGAAAAGCAAATCGAACGGACTTTAGCAACCCAGTCCTCCGATTACGAAGCTCACAAAAAGGCGGCCCAACAAATTGAGGTGAACCGCAAAGAGCTCGATAATGAAGTAAAATCCAAAGAGGCCCTCATTTCCAAATATCAAAACCAACAACTTCAAACCAAAAAGAATGATGAGTATCAGGCACTTGGTCACGAGATTGATCGAGCCAAGCAGGAAATTTCCACATTAGAAGACCAAGAGCTCGAGCTCATGGAGCAATATGAGGGAGCTCAAAAAGAGGTAAGTAAAGAGGCCGAAAAAGTCAAAGACTACGAGAAAACTGCCAACGCGAGAAGAGATGCACTTAAATCAAAAGCTACAGCTTTAAATAAAGAGCTCGAAGAATTGAATAAGGCAATTGCCGAACAAGAAACGAAGTGTTCGGAAGGAAATCTGCACATGTATCGTCGAATCCTTAAAAGCAAAGGGGATCGGGCCATTGTTAAAGTCGACAACGGCAAAAACTGTAGCGGCTGCCACATGACAATCACCCACCAAGAAATTCTCGAAGCTAAAGCGGGAAAAATTACGCATTGTGGACACTGCGGCTGCTTACTTTTTTGGCAGGACGAATTCGCCTAACGCTTCTCTGTATTTTATGGAAAAAAGAAGACCTGACTTAGAGCGGCAAATTGAACTCGATTTTGTTCGCGCCACCGAGGTAGCTGCGCTCAACACCATTCAATGGCTTGGTAAAGGAGAGAAAGAAAAGGCAGACGAAGCTGCTTGCGATGCGATTCGCGGCATGTTTGACCTCATGGATATTCGCGGAACTGTTGTCATTGGCGAAGGGATCAAGGATGAGGCTCCCGGTTTATTTAAAGGAGAGAAAGTGGGTAACTGGAAAGAAGGTACTCCTTCCTTCGATATCGCTCTCGACCCCGTTGATGGAACGACAAATGCAAGTAAAGGTATGCCCAATTCCATCAGCTGTATCGCGGCTGCTATGTCCTATGATTCCTTAGAACCCGTTCTTCAAGACATCCCTGCCTTTTATCTAAAGAAACTTGCCTATCCACTCAAGGTTCGTGAAGCCTGGATGCGAGATCCGGCGCTTCCCATTCATGTAGATGCCCCTATCGGAGAGGTCATTAAGGTCACCGCAAAAATTCTCGGCAAAGACACCCGAGATGTCGTCGTTTGCGTGTTAGACCGTCCAAGAAACCAAGATATTATTGATGAGGTCCGAAAAAAGGGAGCCACTCTGCGAATGATCGTCGACGGTGATATCGCCTCTGCCTTGGCTCCAGCAATGCGGACTTCTGGAATCGATCTCTACGCAGGTATTGGAGGAACTCCGGAAGGAGTTCTAGCCGCCGCGGGATTGCGATGTCTTGGTGGAGGAATGCGAGCTAAAATCTGGCCTCGTGATGAGGAAGAGCGCCAATCCCTGGAAGCCGAGGGCTGGGGAGATCGCATCGACAAGCAATACATGTCGAAAGACCTTGCTCAAGGAGAAGACATCATTTTTGCCGCAACGGGTATCAGCTCAAGCCCACTAGTAGATGGGGTAGAGGTCGATGGATGTATTGCAAAAACGCACTCTGTTTTGATGCGAGCCCGAACGGGGACCGTACGATTCTTAGAAACGTTTCACAATCTTGAACGAAAGACGATTCACCTTCGCTCTACAGGTGTTGAGAAAAAAGTGTAGTGCCTTATGGTGTGGCGAATTTCAGTTCAGCGAAACCAGAATACGCCCAAAGATATTCTCACGAGGAACCCAGCCCCATTCACGACTGTCCTGAGAAATATCATGAGCATCTGCTAGAACAAAAAAGCAGTCTTTTGGAACAACAATAGTCTGGTTTTCTTTGAGGAAAGCTCCAGGTCGAACGGGTATACCATAATCGATCGGCTCCCAAGGATTGTCACCAACCCACAGCGTAGTATTTTCTATTCGAATCTCATCCCCAGGAACAGCTACGACCCGTTGCAAGTAAGGGAGATTTAATTCATCGTAGTGGCGGTCCTCGAGGTAGCTGATTCCCGTGGAAAGAAACACGAGAAGGTCTCCTTGTTTAGGCGATATAAATCGATAGCTAATCGTTTCAACCAAAACGAGATCCCCAGGTTTTATGGTCGGCCGCATGGCATCAATCGGTGCCATTTTAAAGATAACTAACCACCCCATCTGAAACGCAACCCACACTCCTAAGAACGGCCCCAGGATTAAAGCCACGATGACAAAAAGACGGGTTTTAGGACGTTTAGACACTCGATTTAGATTTCATAATCTTGAACATCCTTCTCAAATTCACCGTCTTTGAGTTCCTTAAGGTATTTGGCGAGAGCCGCCTTTACTTTACCGGCCAGAAGAACACCTCCAAAAATATTGGGTAGCGCCATACTCAAGAGCATCGCGTCGGCAAAATCGATCACTGCTCCCAAACTAACAACTGTTCCAATAAATACGAAGACGACGAAGATTAGGCGGAATACAAGAACGGTATGAATTCCAAAAAGATACCCCCAGGCCCGTTCTCCGTAATAACACCAAGACAGCATGGTCGAAAACGCGAACAAGATAATACAAATCGATAACACACTTGGGAAAAATGCACTCAACGCAGGAACTTGTTTAAAGGCATACAGTGTCACGGCAGCTCCACCTTCAACACCTTCGGCCTGATAAGCCCCGGTAATCAAAACAACCATCCCCGTCATAAAACAGACAACAATGGTATCGATGAATGGCTCAAGATTGGCCACGAGTCCTTCGCGCACAGGTTCAGAAGTTTTAGCAGCCGAATGAGCAATCGCGGAGGAACCGAGCCCAGCCTCACTTGAAAACGCAGCTCGTTGAAAACCGACCATCATGGCTCCTATCACACCACCATAAGCCGAATCCCACTGAAACGCTTCTGATAGCACCAGACCGATCAGCCCAGGCAGCGCCGGGAGGTTAAAACCAACGATGATGGCACAAGCAGAAACATAGAGGACGGCCATAAATGGAACAATCCGAGACGTTGCTGCTCCGATCCGGGTAATTCCTCCAATAACCACGACTGCTACCAATGCTGCCATTAGAAATCCAAACCCAAAGCTGAGCTGAATCCGAACAGCTTCAGTATTCTCTGTGACAACCGGTGCGACAAAGGTTGTAAAAAATCCTTCGAATGCTTGGTTGGCCTGAAACATGTTCCCTCCCCCTAAAGAAGCCCCCATACAGAAAACAGCAAAGACCACCGCAATAATCTTTCCAGCGGGCTTCCAAAAACCTCCCATCTCGCCCAGCCCCTCAGAAAGGTAGAACATAGGACCACCCGAAATTGTTCCATCGGGGTTCTTGGTTCGATACATTTGGGCAAGAGTCGATTCATGAAATTTGGATGTCATTCCAAAGAGCCCAAGAAACATCATCCAAAATAGGGCTCCTGGTCCTCCCAGAACCATCGCTACCGCAACACCTGCAATGTTACCAAGTCCCACCGTGGCAGAAAGAGCGGAAGTCAAAGCTCGAAACGGAGTAATATCCCCCTCCTGCTCTCCTTTGTTATACTTCCCACGAACCACCTCAATCGCGTGACGGAAACCACGAAGGTTAATGAATCGGTGATATAAGGTGAAGAAGACAGCCCCAATTGCCAAATAGACGACCAAAAATGGAAGTTTAGGCCCCTCCTTGGATACTTCTCCTGTTTTAGGATCTGTGACTTCGTCTTGAAGTGCACCAAAAGCTAGGTCGAAAAAAAGGACCTTAAAAATCCAGCCGTTGAATTGCCCGAGTGAGTTATCCAATGATTCAGCCAACTTTTCTTGCGACGATTGTACGAACTGAACCACCTCTCCCACCTGCTGTCCTGTCTCCGAATCTCTGAGATTCTGAATCAGCTCTTTTGCTTCCTCTGTTTTAGATTTTGAATCTTCTTCGTAAGCTTGAATCTCGACCGCTCCAACAATCCAAAAGAGACCTACGAGGAAAAGGACAGACCGTTTTGACCAAGAACTCATAATAAATGCCAAAGTTTTCCCATGCATGAATCTCTTTTCCCAGAGAACCTGCCGCTTGCCAATCGGTTTTTTACTCTGTTATGCTCCCCGGCTTAATTTATTAAGAAGTAATTTATGGCAGCGAATCCTCAATATACAGTAGCTCAAGAAGCAAGTGCGGTAGGCACATCACTCCATAACGGAAATAAGGTGACGATTACTATCAAACCAGCTGCCGCAGACGTCGGCATCCTATTTCGTAGAACCGACCTTAAAGATAAACCCACGTTAAACGCTCACGTTAATTTAGTACGCCAAGTCGAACGAGCCATCACTTTAAGCGACGGAGCCATTTCAATTCACACGGTAGAACACTTCTTATCTACATTGCGGGGATTGGGAATCGACAATGCGATTATCGAGATGGATTCCAATGAGCCTCCCATCGGAGATGGCAGCGCTAGCATTTTTGTCGAGCTTGTCGACAAGGCTGGAAAAAAAGAGCTAGAAAGTCATCGACGCTTCTTCGAGCTTCGGGAACCTATCATCGTCAAAGGCAAGGGCGAATCTTACATGGCTGCCTTCCCTCACGACGGATTTAAAATCTCTTGCACCAATGCCAATCACACCGGCAAATTTACCCAATATCTAAGTCTCGATATTAACGAGGAAAACTACCGGAAAGAAATCGCACCAGCTCGGACATTCGTTTTCTACGAGGAAGTTGAACCCTTAATGGAAAAAGGCTTAGTGAAAGGTGGTACATTGGAGAATGCAATCGTGATTCGTGGCGAAAGCGTCCTTTGTAAAGGAGAGCTTCGCTATGATGATGAATTCGTTCGCCATAAAATCCTGGATATCGTAGGTGATCTCTCCCTATTTCCGACGCCAATCAAAGCTCACATTGTCACAGCGAAGCCAAGCCATTCTTTGAATGTCGAAATGGCCAAAGCCTTAGCCAAAGCTTATCAAAACTATCTCTCTACCTTAATGCCCATGGAATACATACCATTGGGTGAAGGCGCTCTGGATGTTAACGAAGTCATGAACATCCTCCCCCACCGCTATCCATTTTTAATGGTAGATCGAATCTTAAAGTTTGAAGGGAAGGATAAAGCAACAGGACTTAAATCGATCACCATAAATGAGCCCTATTTCCAAGGTCATTTCCCTGGAAAGCCGGTGATGCCAGGGGTGCTTCAAATCGAAGCCATGGCACAAGTGGCGAGCGTTCTCATGCTTCGCCGCTCGGAGCACGCTGGCCGAATCGGATACTTCATGAGTGCCGATAAAGTAAAGTTCCGAAAAATGGTGATGCCAGGCGACACACTCTACATCGACGTCGAAATCATCAAAGCCCGTGGCAAAATTGGAAAGGCCATGGGGAAATGTGTGGTCAACAACGAAATCGTCTCCGAGGGCGAGCTCACCTTCTTTATTGAATAGGCACCTTCGCCGATTCAATTCCACGATGATCCATCCGACGGCCATCATTTCGCCAACTGCAGAAGTTGATTCTTCCTGTGAAATCGGTGCGTATTGTGTCATCGGAGATGAAGTTCAACTTGGAAAAGACTGCCTGTTGCACCAACACGTCTCCATTCAGGGGCCTACTGTGATTGGAAAAAGAAATGTCTTCTATCCGTTTTGCTCGATCGGCAGCAAGACTCAGGATCTTAAATATACGCAGGAGCCCACCTATTTGGAGATCGGCGACAGCAATAACTTTCGTGAGTGTGTTACGATTAATCGCGGCACAGGTCCTGAAGAGAAAACAATTATTGGCTCAAATAATCAGCTTTTGGCTTACAGTCATATCGCCCACAATTGTGTCGTTGGTAATCACTGCATCTTCTCCAATAATGGAACACTTGCCGGCCATGTTGTGATGGAAGACTATGCTTTGATCGGAGGCCTTTCGGCCGTTCATCAGTTCTGTAGAATTGGAAAATACGCACTGATTGGAGGCTGCACCAAGGTGGTTCAGGATGTCCCTCCCTATTTCATCGCCGACGGGAATCCCGCAGTTGTCCGATCGGTAAACACCGTCGGATTGCAGCGTCGAGGTTTTTCGGAAGATACCATTACCGTTTTGCGGAAAGCATTAAAACTTCTTTATAATCCAAAGATGAACACATCTCAGGCCTGTTCGGCAATCGAAGAAACCCTTGAGGGCACAGATGAACTCAGCTACCTGCTTCACTTTGTGAGATCTAGCGAACGTGGAATCATTCGCTAATTCTTGAAATTATTGGCCCGCAGCATTGAAGACAACCCGCGTTTGCCTGTCTTTAGTATATGCCACGGCAACAGCAGCATGTCCTGCTTTCTTAGACAGCAGATTACGGCGATGCCCTTTACTTTTCATCCAAGCTTTCACAACGCGGTCGGCTGTTGGTATTTTCGAGAAACTGTAAAGATTAGGCCGAAGATGGCCTCGTGTTCGGGCTCCCGACCGAGCGTGTCGACGAGCGCGAAGGCGAGCAGATGGGGCAGATGGCTCGTCATGGCAAGCACGCGGTCGTGTTCGGCCACGGCCATCTCGGACACCTCGGCCCCGAGCGTCTGCCAGAGATCGCGGACGCGCTCGCAG